>NZ_CAWUOL010000002.1:0-211873 GCF_963923915.1 Nodularia chucula CCY0103
TTGCTGATTAGGCAAGTCCTCTTGTCAACAGGGTTTGAGATGCGCTGACCCTGTCAGTATCTTGTTGTTTAACACAGTCAATGTATGTTAGTAGTTCTTGATTCTCAGCTTCGGTAATTTCTCCATTCTCTTTTTGCTGACGCAGATCAGAAAATCTATTTTGTTCTTCCAGAGATAACCGACGTTGAATAATTTGTAATAAAGCTAAACAATAAAGCCAGCAGACAGAATAACTCTATCTTACTGGCTAAAGAAAATAGGGGAATGATCACGAACCACAGAGGACACGAAGAGATTAGCTTTAGACTAGTTTCAAATCGGGATACTCTGCCAAAATATCATCAGTTGTGAGAGTATCGCCTTCAGCTTGGGGAGTCCACAGCACTTCAATTGCTAAAAGTTGCTCACCACTCATTCCCCCAATTAGCCGCAACGCTTGACGCAAATCATCAGCACTGTTGATTTCGGGAATTTGCATTTTTCCTAATGTCGCCGCTAATAAGGTGACAATCAAATATTCTCCAGGCCCTTCACTGATTAAACGGGTGGGGTTGTCTATGTCGTCAGCAGTGGGTAAAGCATCTTGATTCAAGGCTGCTTTTAGCTGATTGTTGACATTAGATAGAGTTTCTTCACTAAACTTGCTGCGTTCCGCTAATGACAAGCGGTTAAACTGACTTTCAGCCCCAGTTAATTTGACTTGCTCGGTTCCACCACCAGCATATACCCAGTATTCTGGATGACGAAGTAAGGCTAAACTGGCTTCTTGCAAAATTTCTGCTCTTCCTTGGGGGGAGTTAGTATCAGCAGATTCGGCGATTTTGTTGAGTTCGCTTTGCAAACCACGCGCTTGTGCTAATAAACCCACTTGTAAACGTGTGACAGACACAGAGGGATTGCTGCTGTAACCAACGTTGTCGCCTTCTCCATTATCGGTGACACGGCGGAAGGTCTGCATGAGGAAGTTGGCGATCGCAAAGAAAATTAAAATGCTGAATAAACCCCCAAAACCGCCACCAATACCCCAAAAGGGAATCAAGAACGGAAAGCCAAAGCCACCACCACCAGGATAATAACCGCCACCACCAGGGGCGTAAGTGCGGGGTGTATAAGTACGGCTAGAAGGCGCTCTGAATGAGCCTCCACCAATTCGACCACCACTGCGGGCGGCTAATGCTCCATCCGCATGGCTCAGTGCTAAAGTTAACACCAGTCCGAAGACAAAGGCAATTTTCAACAGGGGTTTGAGAGTTTGTTTTAGTTTGTTACCCATAAGACAGGTGCTTAAAATGTTACTATTTATGATTCTTTACTCAGATCGGACAAAAGTTGTACCGTCTGGAATCATGCCACATTGGCATGAGTTTTTGGTTATTCATCTTTTTTGGCTACATTTCTAATTTACCGCGTCTAATCAAGATCAGACAGTCAGCCCAGGGTGGATTTCTCTAGTAGATAACCGTACATCAGCCATACTCACATAGCCTAAGTGGTGTAATTACAACGGCTCCCATACACGGGTATTCACTATAGGACTCTTATTTGATTTCTGTTGGCGTAGTCTTATAACTGAAAAAGCTCTTTCCCATTCCCTACTCCCCACTCCCCACCTAAGTAGTTCATCAGATAACTTGATGCTGATCATTCAAACAGCACAAATTCCGCAAAATTATTGAAAATCCATGATATTTGCCATCCTATATTTTTGGCAATTTGGCATCACAGCTACAGAGATTTAGGATAGTCTAGGAACATCAGCAATATTGAGTAATATTTGTGGCAGTTTGTTAGTTATAACTTTGATTATAATTTGGATTTTATCATTATTTTTTGTTGATTCAAGTTTGATGTAAGTTAACAAACACTTCACAGAAATAATAAACAATTACCCCTACTTAATGTTCTAAGATATTAGTAAGATATGTATCATGATTGCGCTCAAATAGAGGTAGAAATTATTTTCCTGGGTATATCCTACAGAGTAGTAACCATGTATAGCAGGGAGCAGGGAGCAGGGAGCATAGAGCAGCCTTGAAAATCCTTAATTGCAAATTTTTCATGCTCTGTTTGTCTCCTACATTCCTTTGCAGTTGCTATATATAAATATCTCGGAATTGTGTGTATTAATTACAAAATTGGCAAAAGGGAAATTATTACAAAGAATTATCGCCCCCTCAGAGATAAGATATATAGCCAGCGTGATTTGAGGAGCTAATACGTTGCTAAAAAACCTGAAACATACCAAGATTGCCAATTTCCACTTTCCAGGTTTACTTCCGTGGTAGCAGATATTTTTGGGATATCAAATAGAAGTTAAGTATTACTCAATGCTGTACCTGAATTTCAGTATTAAGACTTGCATCTTACCGGAATTAAACTTAGAGAAATTAGCATGGAAAACATCTCAAAAATACCAACAAAAGTCCGAGAGCAAACCACCTCTCCGGACATTCTCGTAATTTCCCAGTTCTTCCTCCCAAAAAAGGCCGTAATTGGGGAATATCTCTATAATCGCTGTCTGCAAGATCCAGAAAGGGTAGTCGTTTTAGCGGCTGGTTGTGCTGGCGATCAAATATTTGACCAAGAGCAACAATTTCCCGTATATCGCTGGCTCAACTCTCGATACTGGCTGGGGGGTTGCTTACAGCCGATGATGGATTTTGTTTGCTCATTTCTGTTAGCTATTAAACTCTATTTTCGCTATCATTATCGTTATATTGAGTGGGGTCATGGTTATCACTTTCCGGTGTTATTGTTATTGAGCTATATCCTCCCCATTCGCTTTTTTATTCATCTGCATGGTAGCGATATTCTGAATACTTTACACAATCCTCTATGGCGATCACTCTTAAAATTGACCCTGACACGCGCCGCCGGAATTGTGTGTAACAGTTACGTAACTCAAGATTATCTCCGCAAAACTTTTCGCTTACAAACTCCTACCCATGTCATTCAACCTGTGGTCAGACCAGAAAAATTTGGTCTAGACAAAAATCAAGGTAATTTTGATGATTTACGTCAACGGGTGCGACAAGCGTATAATATTCCAGAAACATCAATCGTGATTCTGTCGGTAGGAAGATTAATTAAGCAGAAACGCTTTCAACAGGTAATTGAAAATTTACCCCTACTGCTAACTAATGGAATTGACGTTCACTATATACTCTGTGGACAAGGTAAATGGGAAACGCCATTAAAAAATTTAGCCCAGCGCTTGCGGGTAGATAAGCGGGTACACTTTACAGGATATATACCCGATAGTGAATTAGCTGGATATTATGCAGCCTGTGATTTATTCGCTATGCTGACTTCCTTAGATAATCAAGAATATATTCAGGGTTTTGGGATTGTTTATTTAGAAGCCAGTTACTTCGGTAAACCAGTGATTGCTTCTCGTTTAGGTTCGGTGATTGATATAGTGCGCCATGAAGAAAATGGGATTTTGGTAAATTCCCAATCTGGTTACGAAGTTTTTCAAGCTTTTAAACGGTTGTGTAATGACAAACAGTTAAGGGAAAAACTCGGTCGCAAAGGTAAAGAATTAGCGAGACGGAAAACCCTGCACCGTTCCATTTACCTCTCTGAACCTCTCCCTGATGGTTTGTTGAATTAACCACCACCAACAATGGTGACAATTTCTAGGCGATCGCCTGATTTTACCTTTGTTTCTGACCAAAATTGACGGTGTAAAATATCACCGTTATACTCCACTGCAATTAAACGGGGATTAAAACCCAACTGTTGGAGTAAATCTGGTAAAGCAGTTTGGGATAAGCAACTCCGATTTTCCCCATTTACCTGGAGAGTAATTTTATCAGACATCTTCAAAATAAGAATTAATCAACTGGTTATGGTTTAATGCGGTGCATCTGAGAAAGCAAATATTGTGTGACTAAAGTCGGCTGTTCAGCTTCGATGATAGCTCTTACCACCGCTACACGTTCCGCTCCCGCCTCGATGACATCGTTAATATTATTCGCATCTATACCCCCAATGGCAAACCAGGGAAGAGAGCTATTTTGGGCAGCATATTTGACATATTCTAAACCGGCGGCGGGCTTATCTGCTTTTGTGGGAGTTTCATAAACTGGACCGACACCAATATAGTCTGCACCCTCAGCAATGGCTTTTTGCATTTCTTCAGCATTGGTAGTGGAACGCCCGATTAAACGCTGATGTCCCAGTAATTGTCTAGCCATAGCAATGGGCATATCTTGCTGTCCCAAATGTACCCCATCTGCATCCACCGCCAAAGCTAAATCAACTCGGTCATTAACGATAAACAAAGCACCATAGGAATGACATAATTGCCTTAATTTTGTCGCCTGTTCTACCCGCACAGTATCATCACCAGTTTTATCCCGGTACTGTACCAGAGTTAATCCACCTTTAAGGGCTGCTTCTACTGTTTTGAACAAATTTTCTGTGGGAGAAGTCACTAAATATAAATGCGATCGCCACAACAATTGATGGCGCTGGTAGCCCATTAAACTACTTTCTAAAGTATAAACACGATAGCGCATTTGCTTAAAGGCTTTCCCCATATTGGGATGATAAAGCTTACCGTATTCTTCCAGCACCCGCATGGCTTCTTGCACACGACAAAAATTAGCTTGTAACAGTGCTTTGATACTAGAGCGTTGTTCTTCCTGGGGATGAGTCAATTCTGTACCCGGATCACCTGGGGTATCTCGCGCCGCTCGCAATTCAGACGTATGCCAATGCGCCAACTCTTGACGTAAGTATTTACATTCTCCCAACAATTGCGCGTTATTTAAGCCAAAGCGACACCATTCTTCAATAATTCGCAAGCCTTCACGGGCGCGGTCTAAATTAGCATCTAAAATCCGATAAACAACTTGCTGTATTTGTGCTTTTTGGCTGTGTGGCTCTACCATGACAACAACCCTATTAGGACTTTCGTTAAATGACGTAATATCAACACTTTTAGACATTTTGATTAAAAATTTCTGGTACGGGGATGGGAAAAAGAAGTAAAAATTGACTATATCTAAGTAGCTGATTACATAGCCGATCAACATTGAGGGACGACTTTATAATATAGCAGGGAACAGGTAACAGAATTGAAAGTCTCTAATTATCAGGATTTAATTATCGGTTTTTGTCTTCAGAGACCTCATCACTGCTATATATCTGAAAGTAGCAAAGAACTATATATAGTAATCCGCTTTGATTTTTTAACTTACTTGCGTAGGTGGGGAGTGGGGAGTGGGGAGTGGGAAAAAGCGATTTTAATTTGTACTAAGTTGCTTCAGAAAACAAATATAAATCCTATATAATATTCTCAATTCAAATAAATATATGGTAGCTACGACAATAATAAAAATTCCCGTGTTCCCCTTGGTTTTTATTATCAGTCATTGCAGCCTAAAATTTCCTGCTTTTTGGGAATAACCACTTACTCAGAGGAGAAACCAGAAACAATTATCCACTATCGACATTCTACTCTCTCAGCGAATAAAACTTTAGTATAAGGATTTTATGAAATTGATTAATTCCATTATGTATTCTCAATATCGTCAAGTAGGTAGCCGAGCAGTTTGTTCCCTGTTATCTCTCACCCTGGGGTTAGGAATCGTCGGTATCACTTCCGGTAGAGTGTTGGCTCAAATACCATCCCCAGCGCATCAAATCGCCCAGACTGAAGGTAGGGTTACTGAAGTTAAAATGTTATTTGTCAACCCCAGTACGGGAAATAACACTTCCGGTAATGGTACTGAAAGCGCTCCTTTACAGACCATTACTCAAGCGTTGCGGGTTGCTTCTGGTAATACCATGATTATGCTCGCTCCTGGTACTTACAGTGCTGACACTGGAGAGGTTTTTCCTCTCAATCTTAAACCAGGGGTTGTGATTCAAGGCGATAGCCTCAGCAAAGGACAGGGAATTACAATTAGAGGCGGTGGGAGATATCTGAGTCGCAGTTTTGGCGGTCAAAATGTCACTGTTGTCGGCGCAGATAAATCTGAGTTAAGTGGGGTAACGGTAACAAATTCTAATCCCCGTGGTTATGGTTTGTGGATTGAATCCAGCAATACTGTAGTTACAAACAATACATTTACTGGTAATACTCAGGATGGGGTTTCTCTGGCTGGTAGCAGTGAGGCGACAATTAGACAAAATCACTTTCATCGCAATGGGGCGAATGGGATTACAATCGGTGGTTCTTCCCAGGCGGAAATACTAGAAAATGTCTTTGATCAAACAGGATTTGGCATCAATATTACTCAAAATGCGGCTCCTTTAGTGGCGCTGAATCAAATTCAAAACAACCGCTCTGGAATTGTAGTCCAAGCCAATGCTCGCCCGATGTTACGCAATAATTTAATTCAAAGTAATCGAGAAGATGGGTTAGTGGCGATCGCCCAAGCAATCCCCAACTTAGGTACTATTGCTGAACCAGGTGGTAACGAATTTCGTAATAATACTCGCCATGACATTAATGCTGCTGCGGCTAGTCAAATAATTCCGGCTGCGGGTAACAACCTTGCCCAAAATCGCATTGCTGGTAAGGTAGATTTCAACGCTCAAACCGCACCCACAGCCTATAAACCGCAGCCTTCCACCGTGGCTAATCGACTGATGTCAGAAACTTCACCAAGTCGGGAAGTTACCTTCTCTGCATCCACTCAGCCCCAACAAGCTAATCAGTCACAGATCAATTATGTCAACACTGATCCCAATGTAATTGAATTTACTGCACCTCAAGCATCCTCTCCCTTTAGAGAAACACCTCTGTCACCAGCTGCGAATCAGAATACTCCCCCAACTCAGACCACAGCAGCTAGGCCAAGTTCTGCTCTACGTTATCGTGTCATCGTCAATGTGGCTAATGATCGGGAACGAAATTTAGTCCGTAATTTAGCACCTGGGGCATTTCCTACTACCCGCCAAGGTCGTGGAGTGATGCAAGTGGGAGTTTTTAGCGATCGCACTAATGCCGATTCCATTGTTAGAGTCCTCAATAATAATGGTTTGAGAACTACACTTGAGCCATTAAATTAATACTTCCCAAAGCATAACTTAGTGTCTTGGTGTCTGAGGAATTAATTATTTTTTCACCACCAAGGCACAAAGTAAATTAAACCTAAACTTTTTGGTTCAGGGGACAAGGCATAGTAATTTTTCCTGCCCAATCTGTCAACGTATTTTCATCTTGATAATGGCGAGGAGTTGCCAACAATAAGCGCCATGCTTCTTGGGCATCTAATAAATTATATTTCTCGGCATAATCAGCTTTTAACAACTCTCTAACCATCACATAATAATCAGAGTTCATCCCTGGAAAAATATGATGTTCTGTATGGTGGGAGAAATTAAAATGTAGCAGGTCAATAAATTTATAAACCCGCAAAGAGGTAGAATTTACCAGGGGGTCATTAATCTCGGTCATTGGACACATCAGATGATTTGTATAAATATAAAACATCAAGCCTGCATGACCAATTCCGATGGGTAAAAAGTATCCAAGTATGAGTTTTAAAGGGTCAAATTGTAGATATGCTACAATAGCTAGATGGATTAGTGAAATCAACAGTAACTCACCTGCGATCGCCCGCCGATCTTTAGCACTAACTGTAAATGCTGCCGGCACATAATCGACGGATTTATGATTAAAAAATAGCACCGAAGTCAGAGTCCGAATATTATGTCCACCCCAAGCAACTGTCATTCCCAAAATTAAACATAGGGGATTCACTTCTAAAGAAGGCACAACTAAATTATTAAACCATTTACCCCAGTTTTTCGGCTGTGTTTCTAAGTAATTGCGATCTGGATCACCCAAGCCATTAGTGTGATGATGATGCACCCGGTTATGAACCGACTTCCATAGGGTTGGGGGCATCCACAACATTGTTAGTCCTGGAAAACTGAACAAATAAGCTAGTTTTGAGTTTTTAATCACGCCACCGTGCATCAAATCATGGGAACTACATCCCACAGACATGACGCTATTAGCCATAATAATAGTTAGGGGTAAATATAACCATAAAAGATAGACAGGCCAATTATCTAAATGAGCCGCTATCATCCATCCCAGGATTAAAATTGCTATATTAATTATCAGAATAATTAACTTACTGGGATCGGGTGCAAATGCTTCAGGTGGAAGCTGAGAACGTAATGATTTCGCGTATGTTCCCTGATTAATTAGTCTCTGCTCAGTATTCAAATTCATGGATAATTTTTTTTGCAATAATCAAGCTAGATGCTTATTCACAGTAACATAGTCTGTATCCATGAAAGTATATTTAGTCTTGTGAATTTTATATGCATTCTCATAGTAGGATAATTTCAGTTTTAAATATGCCGAAATCAAAATTTCACAATGGTGAAAACTTTGGTTTTAATCAACCAAATCTATATTTATTCATAATTTCCCTACACCCTACACCCTCTCACTGTTCATCCGACATCGCTTTCAGTTTTAAGGTAAACGAATCAGAGTGTCCGCTCGTTGCTGGGGTAAATTGTCCAATGGGTGGATGATTAGCTGATGGTGGGAGTAATTTTGTCTGCTGTTGAGTTTGTGGTAGGGGGGAACTTCTCTGAAGATAATGTTGTGAATTGACTCTCGTTTGGGTCTTAGTCGCAGTGGCGACAGTGGCAGATGCTAAGAGACGTTGTACTGGTTTCTCCTCGGCTTCGGCATTCATCACTTGTCGGTTTGCCCTTTGAGTTTGCCGATAACCATTGCCCACGGTAGCAGGTAAGGAATGGGCGATCGCCGGTTCAGGAAGAGATGCTGGTATTTGCGGCTTAATGGCAGGTAAAACTGGTGCTGCTGGAGTCAGGCTTTCAGGAAATTTGCTACAAATCAAGCGTTCAAATTCCATATTGAAATGATGAATTACCTGTCCTCGTCGCTGCCAAAATGCTAAAATTTGCTGCACAGAAATTCCTTTATAGCGACCTTGATATAAGGCTTCTACCACTGCTAGGTGCAACCAATTGGCGGGATATTCTGTTTGCCAACTTTTAACTAGCTCACTGGCAGTATGCCCACTGAGATCAAAACTATAGTGAGTTAAGAGAGCCGTTGCTAATTCGGGAAAGGACTGGGAGGCTATTGTTAACATGGGATTATTGGCTTCAGACGAAAGGTATAAATTATTTACCCCGCGCTTATAGCCTATCGTGTTTTGAGCTATAGGATTAGTGACCAAGATTCCAGGCTGATAAACAGTGTATTTCATTTTACTGGGTTAGTTGGTAACTTAGTCAACAATATAAGCGGAATTAATCTGAGAAGTGCGCTTGGTAGCAACTAATGCCTGATAAACCATTGCGGCTACTTCACCCCTTGTTGCTTCACGCGTGGGTGCAAGTTGTTTGGGATCTGGATAATTGACTACTATTCTTTGTTGTGTCGCAGTTACCACTGCTTGACGAGCATAATTAGGAATTGTTTGACTATCAGTATAAGTGAGTACAGGATTGTGATCTGCTGTGGGCAAGTTAAGTCCATTTACTAGGGAGAGAATTACCTGTAACTTTTGCACATTTTGATTGGGGCGGAAGGTGCGATCTTCAAATCCACTCAGAAAACCGCCTCTAGTGGCAATTTGTAGGGCTGGATAAGCCCAAAAATTTGGGGACACGTCTGTAAAATTTAGTGGTGGGCGTTGGGGTGCAGGATTAAAGGCTACTGCTACTAAGGCGGCATATTCGGCGCGCGTCATGGGTTTATTGGGCTGGTAGCTACCATCAGCAAAACCATTAGTTAAATTCATGCTGGCTAACCCCCGGATAAATGGTTCTGCCCAATGTCCGGTAATGTCGGTAAATCCGGGGATATCTGCATCGGGGCTAACAATATAGGGTGATGCGATCGCCTGTTGGGGAGTTGTGGCTACTAAGGCTTGATAAATTAATGTTGCTACTTCTCCACGGGTCATATCTCGCATTGGTTCTAGTTGTTCTCGTTGGGGATAGTTCAGCACTAGCAAGTTTTGGGTGGCTACTGTCACAGCATTAGTACCATAACTGGGAATTTGAGCGCGATCGCGGTACACGTTTAATACCTGGGGATTTCCCCCTCTCAGTTGTAACCCATTGACTATAGATACTATGGCCTGGACTTTGGTCAAATTTTGTCCTGGGCGAAAACTACCATCAGGAAACCCACTAATAAAACCCATTTCCGCCGTTTGCAAAATCGCCGATGTTGCCCAAAAACCGGGAGGGACATCTGTAAATTTAATCCCAGGATTTTTTCTAGGTAACTGAAAAGTCTTGGCAATAATTGCCGCATATTGAGCGCGGTTAATCGGTGCATCTGGGGCAAAAGTCCCATCAGGGAAACCGCTAATTGCACCCCGATTCACTAATGCGGCTACAAATTCGGCTGTCCAATGTCCCGCTAAATCAGCAAAAATACTACTGCTACCGGATATCCGCCCAGGATTTTCTTCTAGCACAGCCAGAAAATCCACCCTTCCCTGCACTTGGGTAGGATTCAACTGATTACCGGCTGAAACTAAGGGCTGTGATGTGGTGTTGTGGATATCGAAGCCGCCATTATTGAGAAAAATATTACCCGCAGCATCTTGGTTATTTCCTAAATCAGGAATAGCATTACCATTGACTAACATCCCGCCTTGGCTATTTTTAGTAATCACATTCTGTCGTAGTACCGGTTTAGCGTTGCGAGACAGTGCGATCGCCGAACGGTTATCTGATATGGTGTTATTTGCGATTAATGGCGCTGCATCATCACTAATAGCTAAGGCTAAAGGGTTATTTTGAAAGCGATTTCGCCGCACTTCTCCCTTGCTATGACGTGCCATCATTAACCCACTGGCGGCATTTTGCCTAAACAGATTATCTACAATAGTGGGTTTAGCATTCCCAGTCACAAATATTCCTTCTCGACCACAATTAATTAAAGTATTATTAGCAACATTTGCAATGGCTGACTCAATCCAAATTCCAGTACCTCTAGCCCTGGGATTACTCACAGTCACACCCAAAACACTGCTATTACCTGCCAAAACTAATGTCACACTTTGCATACCAAAGCTAGGACTTTGATACTCACCACTCCCAGAAATTAAAATTCCAGTACCTTTGTTAGCTTCATTACCTATGACTGTCACCCCCGCAGAAATGACAATGGGAAACACTTCACCATTAGCTGTGCTATAAGTGCCAGATGTCAACTGAATAATTACGGGTGTTTTAATAGTTTTTAAAGCATGGGTGAGACTTTTAAACGGACTCGACCGCGAACCAGCATTGCGATCATTCCCCTGCACAGGATTGACATAGATTGTGGTGGGGAGGGTAGAGTTAACCATTGATTATTGTGTTCTGCGTTCCCTGTAAATATAGCAGGGGGCAGGCTTAAAACTCCTTAATTACAAGGGTTTTATGATTCATTTTTGTCCTAACCACCTTGGCGGGTGCTGTAAGCAAAAAATAAGGAGAGCTACTTACGCAACTCTCCAGATCATTAGGGTTCTACTACACACACAATAGCTTTTTTGGTGTGAGGGGTGTAACCTACTTTTCTGCGTTCTTTGTAAAGATTTGATGAAATTTTGCAAAAAACTCGGTAAAAATCTAACAATTCAGTTTTTTCTCGACTAATTCATTCGTTAGTTTTGGGTCAGCGCGTTTGTCAGTTTTCTTCAAAACTTGACCGACAAAGAAGCCTTTTAACTTTGTATTACCAGCGCGATACTTTTCTACTTCGTTGGGGTTAGCGGCGATCGCCTCATCCACGATTGGTTCTAGTACAGTAATATCAGTGATTAACTCCTGACCTGCAAAGGCTTTCTCTGGAGAAATACCATCCAGCAAATCTGGCAGCTTTTGTTTAGCTTGGGCATTACTAATTTTACCAGATTCAATCAGAGTAATTACCTTAGCTAAATTAACCGGAGTCAAACCGATTTCAGTAATACTCAGCTTTTGCTTATTGAGGTAAGCGGCGATATCTTGAGTAATCCAGTTAGCAGCCGCTTTAGCATTTGCGCCAGCTGCAATCGCCTGTTCAAAATAATCAGCCACAATACTGTCTTCTGTCAATACCCCTGTATCGTAAACCGATAAACCCAAATCATTTTCATAACGATGGCGTTTTTGGGCGGGAAGTTCGGGAAGTTCCTTGCGCCATTCCTCTAATTGATGGCTAGATACCACAATAGGTGATAAATCTGGTTCCGGAAAATAGCGATAATCACTAGAACCTTCCTTAACCCGCATACTACTGGTGCGTTGCGCGCCTTCTTCCCACAAGCGAGTTTCTTGGATAATCGGTTCCCCCGCTTCTATGGCTGTAATTTGGCGTTCAATTTCGTAATCTATCGCCCGTTGAATAGCGCTGAAGGAGTTCATATTTTTAATTTCCACCTTCACGCCAAACTGTTCTCGCCCCACTGGACGCACTGAGATATTCACATCACAGCGTAGAGAACCTTCTTGCATATTGCCATCACTGACACCGAGATAACGCACAATTCTACGGATTTCTTGGGCGTATTCCGCCGCTTCTTCACCAGAACGCAAGTCAGGTTCCGAAACAATTTCCACCAATGGCACACCTGCGCGATTGTAGTCTACCAGAGAATAGGTAGATCCAGACAAACGGTCACTTCCCGCGTGTACCAATTTTCCCGCATCTTCTTCCATGTGCAGACGAGTTACACCAATACGTTTACGACTTGGGTTCCCCTCAGCATCTAGCAATTCAATTTCTAACCAACCATGTTCAGCAATGGGGAGGTCATATTGAGAAATTTGGTAATTTTTGGGAAGGTCAGGATAAAAATACTGTTTCCGGTCAAATTTACTATACTTAGCGATTTCGCAATTCAAAGCCAAGCCGGTTTTTACAGCATATTCCAAGACTTTTTCATTCAGTACAGGTAAAACCCCAGGTAAACCCATACACACAGGGTCAATGTTAGTATTAGGGTCAGCACCGAAAGCTGTAGAGCTATTGGAGAAAATCTTGGTATTGGTACTCAGTTGACAATGGGTTTCTAGACCAATAATCGCTTCGTACTCAGTTTTTACAGTCGTAGCAGCAGTCATACTATATTTTTCGCTATTTAGTCTAATTTTTAGTTTAGGTTACTATTTTAGCCCGTCTTTAGCCTTCTCTAACCGTTGTAATTACCATACTTTTTTTAGTGATACCCCACAGTTTATGAATAGCAACACGCGCTTACAAAATATTTTAGCTGACACACCTGTGGGTCTAGTCTTACCTGCCATCGCCCAACAAAATCTGCCTAACTGGTGGTTAGCCGGGGGTGCAGTACGAAATACAGTTTGGTGTGCCGTATTTGGTGAAAAATGTCGTTTATTCATCAAAGACTTTGATATTGCCTTTTTTGATCAATCAGGAAACCGTTCCCAAGAACTAGCAGCAAAGGCACAATTAACCGCACAATTTCCTCATTATGAGTTTGATGTCAAAAATCAAGCTAGTTTTGCGCGGTGGCGTTCTGGACGCACAACCTACAACAGTACAGAAGATGGGATTGCCAATTGGTTACACACCGCCACTACTGTGGGTGTCCGAGTCGATGCACAAGGGGAATGGCAATTTTTCACCCCCTACGGCTTAGATGATTTATTTGGGGGAATTATTCGACCCACACCAGCATATATCAATAACCCCGATGCTAAAAATAAAGCCTCTGATTTTCTGGATAAATGTCCTGAACTCAGGTGTATTTAGAAATTTCCTTTGCTTCCGAAAATACGGGTGATTTCACCTACCATTATTAATAACACTATCTTCTCACAAAAGATTTATAATTTTGTTATAAATCTGATTAGTAGGACTTAATAGCCCATGCAATTTTAGATAAGTTTGTATTTAATTGAACAGAGAATACTGTGCCATTAAAATAAATCCTCTTTTTCTATGAAATTTTCTGTTGAAAACAAGATTAGAAGCGTTTTTGGGCTGGCTATGCTGATTTTAAGTATAGTTGGTGGTTTTTCTTTTTGGAGCGCCATACAGCTTAGTAAAACAGTTGCCAGCACTGCCGATAGTCAGAGAGTAGCTGAAAAATTAAAAGACTTGTCATTACAAATTGAGGCTGCTGACAATGGCATAGCTGATTACGTAATTACGGGCGAAAAACAATATTTACAGCCGTATTTATTTGTGGTTGAGAATATTCCTCCACAGTTAGAAGCTTTATATCAGAAGAGTAATAATCATCCTAGCTTGCAGCAACTAACAACTCTGGAAACTTTAATCAATAAACAACTTGCTGTAAATAAAGAAATCATAGCTGTAAGAGAATTACAAGGTTTTGTGTCTGCACAAAAAATTATGTCACTGGATGGAAGTCAGAAACAGACAAGTGCTATCCAAAAGATAATTAAGGAGATGCAGCACCGGGAAAATCAACAATTAAAGCAATATTTATTGGCAGTAGGAGCAAATTCTCAGACTACGAAAAATGTGGTATTGATCAGCAGTGTACTAGCGATCGCCCTCATCCCTTCTGGTATCTTTATTATTGATCGAGATATTGCTTACATGAACCGGATCAAAGCAGCACTACGTGAGAGTGAAGAGCGCTTTCGGCGTGCATATAATGATGCTGCAATCGGTATGGCATTGGTAGCACCAGATGGACGTTGGCTGTCTGTAAATTCTGCCTTATGCGACATTGTGGGTTATTCTGAAGCAGAGTTATTAAATATTACCTTTCAAGCAATTACTCATTCTGAAGATTTAGATACGGATCTCAATTATGTGCAACGCCTCCTGTCCGGTGAAATTCGTAGTTACCAAATGGAGAAACGATACTTTCACAAGCAAGGTTATATAGTTTGGGTGCTTTTAAGTGTGTCTTTGATGCGTGAAACTCCAACCCAATCACCATACTTGATAGCTCAAATTCAAGATATAACTAAACAAAAACTCGCACAAGAAGCTCTGCACGAGAGTGAGCGACGATTCCATGCTATTTTTAATCAAACATTTCAATTTATCGGTCTGCTAAAACCAGATGGGACTTTACTAGAAGCTAACGAAACAGCCCTAAATTTTGCCGGGATCAAATCGGTAGATATCGTCAATCGTCCGTTTTGGGAAGCGCGATGGTGGACAATTTCCGCCGCAACCCAAGCGCAATTACAAAAAGCGATCGCATCTGCGGCCGCAGGTGAGTTTGTGCGTTATGAAGTAGACGTACTGGGTGCAGAAGATACAATCACAACTCTTGATTTATCTCTTAAACCAGTTTTTGATGAAACGGGAAATGTGGTGCTGATTATTCCCGAAGGTAGGGATATCTCGCGGCGAAAACAAGCAGAAGAAGAGATGAGAAAGGCGAAAGAAGCCGCAGAATTGGCGAATCAAGCCAAAAGTATGTTTTTAGCTAATATGAGTCATGAATTGCGGACTCCTCTCAACTCGATTTTGGGTTTTACTCAAGTGATGAAACGCGATCGCTCTTTGACTCCCAAACACCAAGAATATCTCCAAATTATTAGCCGCAGTGGTGATCACTTACTGGGTTTAATTAATGATGTTCTCGACTTGGCAAAAATTGAATCGGGATACATCACTCACGATCACCAGAGGTTTAATTTACATTTACTATTACAGTGTGTTTTCCAAATGCTGAAGCCAAAAGCCGAAGCCAAAAACTTGCAATTCAATTTTTACCGTGATCCTCATGTACCCCAGTATGCGATCGCCGATGAGAAAAAAATTCGCCAGGTACTGATCAACTTGCTCAGTAATGCGATTAAGTTTACAGAAAATGGTAGTGTAGTTTTGCGTGTGCAACCGAGTAACAAGGAACCGCAAACCAATCAAATCCTCTGGCTATCCTTTGAGGTAGAAGATACGGGAGTGGGAATTGCTGCTACGGACATCCAGACTATTTTTCACCCCTTCTTTCAAACCCAATCTGGTAAAAATATTACAGAAGGTACAGGTTTGGGACTCAGCATCAGTAATAAGTTAATTCAATTTATGGGTGGTGAAATCACTGTTAAAAGTAACCTGGGTCAAGGTAGCAAGTTCACGTTTGATATTCCCGTGGGTTTAGCTGAAACTGACTTAGTATTGTCGCCAAATCACTATGATCAAGTAACTAAATTAGCACCCGGACAGCCATCTTATCGCGTTTTGATTGTCGATGACCAAGCAGAAAACCGTTTACTTTTAGTAGAATTATTGACTGATTTGGGTTTAGAGGTGCGTGAAGCCACCAATGGACAGGAAGCACTCACTATGTGGAAGCAGTGGGAACCCCAGCTAATTTTAATGGATATCCGAATGCCGGTGATGGATGGTTACGCAGCAACTAAACAAATTCGTGCTACCCCAAAAGGCGCAGAGACTATTATTATTGCACTTACAGCATATAGTTCGACGAGCGATCGCACCTTGGCAATCAATGCAGGTTGTGATGATTTTGTTACCAAGCCGTTTTCCGCAGAAGTATTGTGTGCTAAAATTGCGGATTATTTAGGATTACGGTATGAGTAACTTAAGCCCTAATTAGTTCCTTAAAACTTTTATCATCGGCAATTTCATCAAAATCAATGTCAAATGCCGCATCTTCTCGATATCTGGGATTCAGTTCAATTGCTTGTTGCAGATTTGCTAAAGCTAATTTCAGTTGTCTTTGCAGCGCATAACAAGCGGCTTTATTATAATAAGTGCTGGCATAGTTGGGATTAATTTCTAATGCTTTGTCAAAACTAGCGATCGCCTGATCATCCTCTCCTAATCTTACCAAAGCATAACCGCGTTTATCCCAGACTTTGGCAGAATTTGCATTAATATCAATAGCTTTGTCAAAACTGGCGATCGCATCTTCATATCTTTCCAATTCTATCAAAGCCAGACCCCGATTCAACCAAGCCACCGGATCATCAGGTTTAACTTGAGTCGCTTTGTCAAAAGAATCGAAAGCTTTTTGCTGTTGTCCTAGTTTACCAAAAGCCACACCGCGATCGCACCAAGCCTGATGATAATCTGGCTGAATTTCAATCGCCTTTTCATAGGCTGCGATCGCATCCTTGTAGCGTTGCAATCTCCCCAGAGTTAAACCCTGTTTTAACCAAGCAACATGATTCTCAGGATTAGCTGCTACCACATTATTATATAGTGCGATCGCCTCCGCATATTTTTTGGCAGCAAACAACTCATCTCCCCCTTGGAGATCATCATTAACTAACTCTTCAGCTTCTAGCTGAACTTCCTCAACTTCCGCCTTTTCCGGAACAGATAGCGGCGCACTATTCGCCAACTCCTGCAAAATTATATGTTTCCGTTCCTGAGCATCCAACTGTAACTCCGAAAGTTGAGATACAAAATCCGTCTCCAACCTTTCCAACTTTTCCAAAATTAGCAGCTTTTGTTGTTGAGCATTCAACTGTAATTCCGCAAATTGCGCCGTAAACTCCGAACCCGACACTTCTAAATTTGCAATAATTAGCTCTTTGCGCTTTTCCGCATCCACCTGTAACTCAGAAACTTGAGCTTCAAAATCAGATTTTAACGTAGTTAAACCTGCCAACACACTCTCTTTGTGTGCCTCTACCTCAGAATTTAACTCAGCTATTTGAGACTGAAACAAATGCTTTAACTCCCCTAAACCTGCCAAAGTTTTATCCTTCTCAGCTTCAGCATCTCCTCGCACACCAGCCAAGCTAGCCAAAAACCTCTCTTTCTCTTCCCTAGTCTCCGACTCCAAAACCGCAACTTCTGATTTAAATAACCTTTCTAACTCTCGAATATTCCCCAATATATCATTCTTCTCTGCCTCAACCTCCCCCTGTAAACTTGTCAAATTCGCCACAGTCCTCACCTGTTCCTGCTCACTTTCAGACTGCAACCTAGAAAGCTGTAAAATAAGTTCTTGCCGAGATTTTTCCACATCTTCTAGAGTTGTATGCTTGTGTTGTCCCACCTCCATCTGCAAATCATCAAGTTTCTGGATAAAATCAGACTCTAAATTTTCTAACCCCGCTATTGTTCTATCTCTTCTTTGTTCTGCTTCCAACTGCAACTGAGATAATTTCGTTACCAATTCCGACTCTAAATTTGCTTGTATCTCTTGAATTTTGGTTTCTAAATCTGCCAAAATATCATCTCTCGACTGCAACAACTCAGATGTCAAATTAGCTAAATTTTCTTGTTCTTTTGTAATATTTTGTTGCAAAGTTAAAACTTCTTGCGCCAATTCCCGATTCATCTTTTTCGATTCTTGAATCAGGTGTTCAGCATCTTGCTTCACAACTCGCAACTGATTTTGTAAATTTTCCACTCCTTCCAGCTGTGCCATTGCCCTATGGACAATCTCACGAATTGCCACCCTCCGCAACAGCCAGAATAAAGCAATCACCGCCACAGGAAACAGACTCAATATCACCAACCAGACATTAAATAAAACAGTTGTACTATTCAATGCAGGCTCTACCACCGCAGGAAGTGGCTCTGGAATCAGTTGTTGTCCCTGTAACTGAGCCAAATTTTCCGACTGCTGATTCCTCCCTCCAACTTCAACGGATAGTCTAGGTTGTCCACCAGCAACATCAGCAAACAGCAGCAATGGCGAAAAGACAACAGCGCTTTTCAACACTAAAGTCAGGAGAACTTGATTTTTGCGCTTCATAAGAACCATCCTGATTCTGGAGTCAGTTGTGGAAATGGCTTGCCCATATCCAATCTATACCAAATTTCATAGCCCAGGATATAAAAACCATAGTGACGATTGTGTTAAATTAGTATAGAAAAGAATTATCTGCAATATTGAATTGAGAGGAAACCATTATCGTAGTTAAAAAACAACTAATCAACTCCCAAATTAAGTCCAGTCAAGTCTACTTGATTGATCATGAGAACAATAACCGTGGTCTCATTGACACATCTGAAGCCCTAGCCTTAGCTGAAAGCGTAGAACTGGATCTAGTTTTAGTCTCCGAAGGTAAAGATGCACCAGTTGCCAAGATTCTGAACTATGGCAAACTCCAGTATCAAAAGAAAAAACGTCAGACCCAGAGTTCTAGACCCACTGTGAAAGAAGTTAGGTTCCGTCCTAACGTCGGTGCAGCTGACTATAATTTACGCATTGAACAAGCAGCTCAATGGTTGAGCAAAGGCGATTCAGTCAAGTTCGCTATTCGCTTACGTGGTAGAGAACATCAACATCGAGAGCAAGCTGGAGAAATGCTAGACCGTATCGTTAGCGCTCTCAGTGAAGTAGGAAAAGTCCAGTCCTTAGATAAACGCTCACTGATTGTTCAAGTTATTCCCGCTTAAATTAATTTTTCAGGGCTGTTGTATCCGTGACCAAAATTGTTGGTCTTCAGTAGCCCTGAGACATAGCGCTGGGGTTCCTATTCAGGTTCCGCAACGCCAAATTGAAACCTCTGGGGTGGCTGATATTAAACAGCTGACCCAGAGAAATTATTCTTGAGGTTCTTCAACAATGGGTTCAGATTCGCTTTCGGGTTCAGCTAGAACAGGAGGCGCAACTTTTACCGGTTTTGGCCCACGGGCTAGAGCCGGATTAACCTTTTGCCGAGTCTCCTCTTTAAAATTAGATTTTTTGTCACTGTTAGATGAGCGACGAGCAGGTTTCGAGCTTTTACGATCAGATTCCACCGGGGATAAAGCATCTCCATTTTCGGAACTGTCGCCTGTAACTGCTGGGGACTGACGTTCCGATTTCTTGATTGGGCGTTCCACCATTGTTAATTTTTATAAACTTATTCGTATATTACATCGGTTTGTTGACAACTGGCGATAAGTAGGCTGCTAATGAGTGCCAGAAGACTTAAGGCGATGAGCAAAAATAGAACCAATTACAGAAGTTAATCATATTTTAATTATCTACTATGTACAGATAGTTAGCTTGTGTGTAATCTTAAGAATATTAGGATTTATTCGGTGACAGTATTTGTTTTTAGTATTGACAGGTTTTCCCTTTTGGTCTTGACAAATTTAATTCTCCGCAATTTAAATCTATACTCAGTCATAATTTTGGAGACTATCCGATGTCGATTTACGTAGGCAACCTTTCTTACGAGGTTACAGAAGCAGACCTTAGTGGAGTATTCGCTGAATATGGCACTGTTAAGCGGGTTCAAGTACCTACTGACCGTGAAACAGGCCGGATGCGCGGCTTTGCTTTTGTAGAAATGGATACAGAAGCTGAAGAAGCAGCCGCCATCGAAGCTCTAGACGGTGCTGAATGGATGGGTCGTGGACTCAAAGTTAATAAGGCTAAACCCAAAGAAGACAGAGGTTCCTTTGGTGGTGGCAACAGAGGCGGCGGATATGGTGGTGGCGGTGGTGGTGGACGTAACCGCTACTAAACTTTAAACACGAAAATTTAACTTAGGGAAGAACAAAAACTAATTAACCAAGATTTCTAGGTGGACTGACTGCATTGAGTCTTATTATATTGCCTGTGTATTAACGACTTCCCGTTTACCCATGCAGAATTTCCCCCTAAAGATTGGACATTTTTTTTAGTTGTGATTCCCTAACCACCCCAGAAAGTCAGATATTAAGTCTGGCTTTTTTGTGTAAGGGTGATTGGCTAAAGTCTTAGCGCTCATCTTGTGAACAACATTTGTCAAATGCTACCGTCTACAAATCAACATAGGAGTTCAAGGTTTCTCTAACTATGAAGCGTAGACACAAAGTAGCTTACTGTTTGACATCACTAATCAGTTTCAGCTTAATTTCTAATTCTGCCATTGTCGCTGCACCACCCAGAAACCCAGACAAAACCGTCAACTGTGAAATTTTAGTTGTAGGCGGTGGACTTTCCGGCGTAGCTACAGCTTATGAGGGGTTACTAGCAGGGCGCAGAGTTTGCCTCACAGAAATCACCGATTGGTTGGGGGGTCAAATTTCTGCTCAAGGGACATCTGCATTAGACGAACGCCCCACCCAGCGCAGTCGGCAATTTTATTCTCGCGGCTACTTAGAATTGCGAAATCGCATTGAACGCAAGTATGGTCAGCTTAACCCTGGGGAATGCTGGGTAAGTGACTCTTGTTTTCTACCTCGTGATGCTCATACCGTCATGACTCAGATGCTGAAAGATGCAGAAAAGAGGGGTAGAGGCAAGTTAGAATGGTTTCCCAATACGGTGATCAAGGATTTAGAAGTTACACCTTCCACTGTTGAAGGCGGTGGACAATTAATTAGTAGTGCAGTTGCAATTCAATATCAGCCAGCCCCAGACGCACCACCACTTAACACCCTCACTCTAGCTCAGACAATTGAAGATGCTTATCGCTACGAAAACTCATCTCAGTTTACTAAAAATATTATTCGCTTATTACCCCAAAACACCGCCGGTAATGCTCCTAAATGGTATGTTGTAGACGCTAGCGAAACCGGGGAAATTATCGCCCTAGTTGATGTTCCCTACCGCCTGGGTATTGATCCTCGTTCCCACCTAGAACCTTCTTCTTCCAGCACCCAAAATAATCCTTATTGTACCCAAGGCTTTACTTACACCTTTGCAATGGAGGCCACCAAGGAACCCCAACCCCAAGAACAGCCACCATTTTATTCACAGTACGCCCCATATTTCAGCTACGAATTAGAGCGACTGGCAAACTTTGACTTAGTTTTTACCTATCGCCGCATTTGGAGTCCCCAACAGGGAGAACCAGCAACTTTCCGTGGGGTGAGATTTTCCACACCCACACCAGGGGATATTTCCATGCAAAACTGGACTTGGGGTAACGACTATCGTCCAGGAACCGCGCAAGATAACCTAGTTTATACTCGCCAACAGTTACAAGCTACCGGACAGTTGCAATCAGGAGGATGGATGGGGGGACTGCGGACAGAAACCCTCCGCAAAGGTGAAGAAAATGCCCTAGCTTACTATTATTGGCTAGTAGCGGGGACTACAGATTCCCAACTAGGTGAAGGTTTCAAACAGCAACACCCAAATAATCGCTTTATATCGGGCTTAGATTCCCCTATGGGAACAGCCCACGGCTTATCTAAATATCCCTATATGCGGGAAGGAAGACGCATTATTGGCCGTCCCAGTTGGGGTCAACCTGGAGGTTTTACCATTTGGGAAACTGATATTTCTCGCCGCGACTACAACGATGAGTATTACCGAAATACACTTCCTGCTGCTATGTACCGCAGGTTACAAGCAACACTGGCTGGTTTAGAAGCCGTATCTGTAATTACAGGTAAAAAACCACCTGAACAAGTCATGCGGCGAACACGTTCGACTATTTTCCCCGATTCTGTAGGTATTGGTCACTATGCCATAGACTTCCATCCTTGCATGGAGAACAGCCCCCCAGAAGCCCCTGGTAACAGAGAACTTCCCGGAGAGAGGCGAGGTGCTGGTCAAGCATATCCCTTCCAAATTGCCCTCAGAGCCATGATTCCCCAGAACATCGATAATTTGATTGTAGGGGGTAAAAGCATCGCCACCAGTCACATTGCGGCGGCTGCTTATCGGGTACACTCATTTGAATGGTCGGCTGGTGCTGCGGCGGGAACTACTGCGGCTTTTGCTTTGAAAAATCAAGTAGCACCTTACCAACTGGTAGAGAATTTACCGAAACCAGCACCACAATTAGAAGCCCTCAAGCGTCTTTTAGAGCAAAATGGCAATCCTACAGCTTTTCCTGATACTTCCATTTTTAATGAAGACTGGGAAAACTGGCGTTAGTTTTAGGGAGTAGGGAAAAGAGACAGGGGTGCAGGGTGCAGGGTGCAGGGTGCAGGGGGGAGAAGAGGGGTGTGGGAGGTGTGGGAGGTGTGGGGAGGGTGGGGAGAAAGATTTTTAGTCCTCAATACCCAGTTCCTAGTTTCTAGTCCCTAATTCCCAGTCCCCAATCCCCAGTTCCTAGTCCCCAGTCCCCAATCCCCAGTTCCTAGTCCCCAGTCCCCAATACCCGATCCCCAGACAATATACTAAACTAGTTATTTGTAGTGTAGTTTTGTAAAATTCTGTTGGCTTTCTGTTTTATGGTTACAAGACTTTCAGCAGCTGTATATGGAGCAAGTACAGCCCCAACTGTAGCTCCCGGAAAGACTACTCAAGTTACCCGCAAGATTTATCCCAATTACAAGGTGATTGTTTTAAACGATGATTTTAATACTTTTCAACACGTGTCTGAGTGTTTGATGAAGTATATTCCGGGAATGACCGGTGATTTGGCTTGGGATTTGACAAATCAGATACACTATGAAGGTCAAGCTATTGTTTGGGTGGGTCCCCAAGAAATGGCGGAACTGTATCATCAACAACTACGTCGAGCTGGTTTAACAATGGCTCCTTTAGAAGCGGCTTAATTATCATGGGTAAACCTGCTAAAGACGGGTCTGGCAAAGATGGCAGATTAGTCTGGAATCACTCAACTCATATTTCTGGTCTGATCCCAATTTTAGAACGTCTCTGTCAGCAGGATGGGATTCAAACTGTCACGCCTGGGGTAATTGGCCGGTCGAAGGGTCATTGTCCCAAAATGCAGCTGCGGGTATCTGTACCTATTCGTGGTGGTTACAAAGTTATTGCTCGTCATGGTAAGACCGTACAAGAGGTTTTTATCCTGACCACTTTAGACCAGGATAAATTTAAAGATTCGATTGCGATCGCCATGAAAATTAAATCAGTTTAATAGTCTATCTTCCATCATGCATCGATTGTTGACTATTCTTGCACACGGCGGATAGAAAATTTATGTAATGGCAGACTGAGAACGCAAGAAAAAGTTAAAAAATACGACAAAGCAATAGTGATTTTTACAGACATGAGTACAGTTTCCCACTCAGGTAAAATCAACTTTTCTAGCCCAAAGGCGAAACAGTACACTAGCCAGTAAGAAAAACTCATTCTAAAGAGAATTTTCTCTGTTTCTTCTAGATTATCTTTTGGCTGTTTGCCATCCCAAAGTAATAGCAGACCAGCAATACAAGCAACAAAAGATACAGCAACTACAAATTCGTGGCACATCAAATTGATTGAATTCATTTGCATAGATCCAATACTTTCCCGTTGAGATTCAGTCTAAAGGAATAATCTCACAATCCCCAAAATATATTTACAAACTGCAATAGATGCCTGCAATTTGCTTTAAGTAATGCAACGAAAGTTTGAGTTAGATTAATCTGACTAATTTTGATAATTTTTACTTTAAATTAAATAGTTTTGTAAAGCTAGCTTATAAAACTTATACACAGTTAATATGAAGCTGTATAAAAAAAAGGAAATGGATTGATCTCCAATTTAATATGAGATTTACACAAGACTGTAAGGATTCATAATTTTAACTGGTGTCAATTAGATAAGTCATAGTTCCACATTCCTGCCTGTGTCTCTATCACGTTCAAACAATGAGGCGATATCATCTTCGGTAGATTCTTCATCTATAAAACGTAGTCGCTCAAATAAAGGTAGTTCTTTTTTTTGTTGCTGCAAGTAATTAGATAATATTTTAATGACCGCTTCCTGTGGATTTTTATAGTGACTGACTGCGATAATTTCATTAATTAGTTCATCATCTATTGAGATAATAGTCATCGCTTTGCCCTCCGTTATGTAAAATCTAATTTATGCAATCTGAATAATTTTTTTAAGCTGATTGCATACTTGTAGAAATCAATCGTGTTTTTATTTTACGCATGGATGTAGTTTCTGGCTATGAAATAGATACCCTCTCTGAACCCCTCTCGCCTACTAGATATTATTGATGTTCACAAGCAGCAATACTTACCCAGGTACTAGAACCATCAAGCCAGTGTTCTTTTTTCCAAATGGGTGCATTATGTTTGAGAGTATCAATAGCATAAGCACAAGCGTCAAAGGCTTCACTACGATGGGGACAACCAACTGCTACTAATACGCTGATTTCTCCTACTTGCAAACGCCCGACGCGATGATAAATTACTACCCGATTTACATCAGTCCAGGAGGAACGAATATCAGCAGCTATTTGGTAAAAAACTCTTAACGCCATTGGTTCATAAGCTTGATATTCTAAAGCAACTACAGGTTGTCCATCGGTTTGATTGCGAACCATCCCACTCATTACCACCACCGCCCCGTTAGCTGCGTCGTTAGCTTTAGCGTAGATTTCTTCTAGGGACAATGGCGCAAAGGTGATGGCAAAACTATCTTGAGTTTTTGGTTTAATTGCAGAGGCTAGTGTATTGGACATAATTGATTTTCTAGAGATAGAGCATTTCCTAATTTAATAAAGTACAAAATTATCTGCGTTTATCTGCGTTCAATTATTACTGCTTTGAAATCACTTGCATGAGAATTGCTATACTGAGGATATATAAAAAGTTGTTTAATCTTAGAAGTTTTTGGGACGTCTATTATTAGATAAATTTACATTTAGAGTATACAGCAGCTTGACCACAATACTGATGTTGATCATCGAAAAGATTCCAGAGAATACCGTCGTCGATTTGAAAGCGTTTACCTGTGCTGGTGATTCGCACACCAGAAAAATAGCTAAAGCCTTTATTTGCAGCTTCTGCTAATAACCGATCTCGTTCTTCCTGTACTACTGCTTCAGCTGTTTTTCGTGAAGGTATGCTGGTAAATTGCTCCCAAGACATTTCCCATTGTTCTAAAGCTTTGCGGTTTCCGTAATTAAAAATCGGATTTGCTTGTGTACCGTGACTCGCTAAAATAAACGGCGCTTCAAATAACCGTTGGGCTATTTCTGCGGATGAACCACTCACATCCAACAAAGAATATCCTAGCCAATGCTGAAAACTGTGAAGAATGTGTTGACTGTGAATGATTATAGTCTCTTGCTGCCAAGGAAATTCAATGATGCTATTCATGGTTAAGGTAATTACAAACTTATACACTAGTTCTGAGGATAGCTTACTGGCGATCGCGCATATTGGATTATATACAGGATTCTCTCAGGCTGATTATAAAAACAGGTGTAATCTCCTTTAAGTTTTTGTAATATAATTTCAAAGTTTTGATACTAATTTAAATTTTACTGTTATTAATGGAAAATATGGCTTTTTCATACTATGGAGGGATAGCAAAAATCACCAATAATATCTTCCTTCTGGATAATTTAAACTTTTATGATAATTATGCTCAAAATTATGAGAATTTCTGCCTAGAGTTTAAATTATGTTACATAAGTGGAGTGCTTACTTTAACTGTATGCTAAAGTATATTCAAATATCTAAAAATATGTTTATTAAATATTCTTTAGATGTTGACATTACATCCCTAAAAATTGATGCTTGATTTCAATGCCTTAGCTGAATTTTCCCGCTCCAATTGCATAAGCATTTGTGCGTTTCTTGTGCCAGCCAACATCATTACTTCATTGGTAACTGTTATCCTGACAGTATTGCATCGCCCAATGCATCAAGTATGGAAAGCTGCGGGATTGGCCAGCATTTTTGCTGTAATCATGATCTTCCATGTCTTTACTTGGTTTATGATTGGGGTGGTGATGTTGCCTACATATATATTACTTTCTCTGGCAATCAGTTGTTTGCTGACTAACTTTGTCGCTATTCTTTGGCACAACCGCTACATTCAAAGTCAAAGTCAGCCTCAAACTTTAATTCTCTGCACCTCTGCGCCTCTGAGTGAAGAACATTAATTAAACAATGCCTTTAATAGTGTATGCTGCCCAATAATAAGGATGACTGTAAACTATTGTGTCGGGCGGCATTTTGCTAGTTCTATATAAATATGTAGCTAAATAAGCCTTAAGTGTTAAATCTTCAACATCTAAATTATTTAATAAGTCTTCATACCACTTTGTGAGTTCAAATGCAGTCAGTTCTTGCAGCCATGATGTAGCCTCAGCTAAGGCGATAACTGGTGATTTATTTAGCTGTAGTCTTCTGTAAAATTCAATCATGACTAAAGTGTTAGCAGGTGATTCTACTTCCCAGAGGGTAGTTACGACGTGGGGGACTCCTTTGGATACAAGACTATTGGCTAAATCTACATATTCGCTGGTAATGGGATATTTTTTATTGTTGTTATTTTCATGGGCGGAGAGATTTACTAATTTGTAATTATTTAAGTTAGTTAGGTAGATTTCTTCTAAGGTAAGTTTCTCTTGATTTAGTAATAGTAATGCTGATTTTTTGGGATCACTGAGATTGTGATGCACACGCCCGATAAAATGCAAGATATGATATTCTGGTAAGGCGGTTAGGACTTGATTTTTTGTAGCATGATCTCCTGGGATAATGCGGGAATTATTAAACATTTCGCTGATAATTTCCGAGGCAAATTTAGCGAGTGTGATTGAGGAGTTGTTTTCAATACTCAGGAAGTTTTGCTGACTTAATGGGGATATAGTTTGAGGTGTGAGAGATAAGCCTTTCTGTACACTAGGTAAGTAGCTAATGTTTAAGTGATGGGAGGGCGGATTTAGGGAAAACAGGCTATGAAGAGGTAGTTGATGTAAGTCTCGGTGGGGAATTAATATCAGTTGGCTGATGTCTTCCAATTCTTGGGTAATGGTGGCAATTTGCAGAATCTCTTGGAGTTGCGCGAGTTTTTCTGCCATTTGGACTCGCCAAATATGCTGAGTTTTGCTGTGTTTATCAGGGTTTTGATGCAGATATGTTTGGTATTTTTGATGCCAATCTTCTAGCCAATTTTCAAATTCAATTAACCGTCTGACACCTTCTGGTAAAGGTAATTCTTCAGAGTCTATTATGCCGATATCTTGGATGGGTGTAAAGAGTAAGATGGGTGATGGGGCTTGGTCTTTGATGATGAATGTATGTAAGGAGACTGGGCTAATATGCCAGTAAATTATTGCTGTGTGGGGATTGAGGAGTTTTTGAACTGAACTGTAGTAGTGTGAGTAAATCTGTTCTTGCCAATCAGATAATAGCCAGGTGATGCAGGAGTTTTTGCCTTGTTCTGCCATTTCCCAGGCTTCTACTAGGTCGCCGGACTCGACTGCTAAATCAACTTCTAATTGACCAATTCCAGCAAATTTCAGGGCTAGTTGTTTTTTATTGGTATCAGTACGGGGTGATTGGGTGAGGAGTTGGGCTAATAAGTCTGCGGCTTGTTGTTGTAGTTGTTGTGCTTGTGCTGTGTCACCTAAACCCAGGTATGTTTTGGTGAGAGATTGCAAAACTTCTAAGTGCAATTCGCTAAAGTCTTCTATGGTTAGGGTTGATAGGGCTTGCTGATATTCTGCTATGGCTTGAT
The DNA here is from genome assembly GCF_963923915.1 of Nodularia chucula CCY0103. NCBI lineage: Bacteria > Bacillati > Cyanobacteriota > Cyanophyceae > Nostocales > Nodulariaceae > Nodularia > Nodularia chucula. The sequence goes on from NZ_CAWUOL010000002.1 coordinate 28,191, forward strand.
GCCAATAGTAACGGGTTTGGGGGGATTTTTTGCCCTGTTCGTAGTGTGTATTCCCTGTGGCGATGTGTAGTCTTCCCCAACCTTCTGGGTGGGTGTCTGGGTAAAGATGTTTTAATGCTTCTGCATAGGTTGCTAGTTGTCCTGTATAGCCGGTTTGCTGTAGGGCTGAATTGCTGTTTGGGGTGGGTAGATGACCTATGGCTGTTCCTCGTCCCATCCAGGCTTCCCAATAGTCGGGTTTGATTTCTAAGGCGTTGTCGTAGGCGAAGATGGCTTGGTCAAATCTGTCTAGGTAAGATAGGGCTAAGGCTTGGTTGTACCAAGCTAGGTGAAAGTCGGGTTTGATTTCTATGGCTTTTTGATAGGAGGCGATCGCCTGTTCTCGTTCTCCTAAGTTTTCTAAGGCGATACCCCGGTTATACCAAGCTAGGTAGAGGTCTGGTTGCTGGGCTAGTGCTTGATCCCAGGAGGCGATCGCGTCAGACCAATGACCTAAAGTAAATAACACTACACCCCGGTCAATCCAAACTTCATGGAAATCGGGTTGAATTTCTATGGCTTGGTCGTAAGAGGCGATCGCATCGGTAAATTGTTCAACTACAGCTAAGGCGATACCTCGGTAATACCAGTTGTCTGCATTTTCTGGTTCTAGATGTAAGGCTTGGTCATAATTGGCGATCGCTTCGGGAATTTGTCCTAATTTTAATAGGGCTAAAGCTTTGCTGGATAAACCTTCTGGATGTTGCGGTTTAATTGCTATGGCTTGGTCAAAACAGGCGATCGCATCGGTAAATTCTCCTAACTCGCCGTAAATTCTCCCCCGATGACACCATGCTTTGTAGTGATGGGGTTTGAGTGTGATGGCTTGGTCGTAAGCGGCGATCGCCCCTGTAAAATCTTGTAAATGAAATAAAGTTAAACCCCGATTAAACCAATATTCCGCCACATCAGGATTAATTTCTATAGCTTGATCATAAGCGGCGATCGCTCCCTGTAAATCACCTGTTTTCGCTAACTGAAGACCATGATAAAACCAATCTTCCCCCGCATCCTGGTGATTAACCATAGTAGGAGACAGATTAGCAGCTAGCTGTTGGACTAAACTGGTACTTTGATCCAACCTCACCAACAACTCATCCAAGGTTTCCGCCACATTAGGTTGTAAATTCACCAAGGACTGATACCAATTACCCGGAGAAGATGTAATTACTGTTGGCGATGCTAATGGAATCATCTGATTTTTTTCTACTTCTGCAACTGGCTTTTCCGGGGGTGTAGCTACAATTGGCGCAGTAGTTGCAGTTGCTGGAACTGCATATTCCCAAATTACTTCTGCTGGATTTTCCGCAACAGGATCAACTTCAGGTGCTGGTGGTTCATTCCCTAACCATTCACCTAAGTCTGTAACTAAGTCCTGTCCTGGAGAATCTAAAGGATCATTGACAATTTCCGACTTTCTAGATTCTTCTTGATAGGGAACACCCAATTTCCCAGTCAATAACCGGATACCAATATCATAAGAGAGTTCACCCACTGTCCCAATGCCCAATTCCCCCAATTGCATCATCTTTTGGGCTAACTGATGATTAGGGGATGGTGATAACAGCAATTTTTCCCCAAATATCAGCAGCCAATCGATCCAGCGATCAACACTAATCCGATCCTCCATGCGTTGGAGATATTCGATCGCCCATTGTTGTCCTCTTCCTTGCTGTACCCCAGTCAACAACTCGTTAAATAAAACCTCCAGATCCGCATTAGTTAACTGAGGGAGTGGTTGTTCTACCTCTAACTCCCTAGAAGCCTCAAAAGAAAGACTCTGATGATGATCAACGGGATGGTTTAAAAACTTGTTAAGCCTCTGGAATAGCTGCGTGAGCATCTGCCATAATTGTGGGTTGGGTCTCTCCTTGATTGTAGCGATCGTTGTGTCAAAAAAAAATCAGTAATTCAGAGACGTGATGAATAAAGTCGCCATGATCAATGTGGGAAATAAAAGGGAATCACCCCATAAATCCCGCCACACAATACTCAGAGACTCATAAACAAAAGCCATTCAACACTTAAGTCTGGTCTGTATTGGATGCACTGGGCGAATGATATTGATTGATCAGTTCCTGAATAATCTTTTCTGGATCATCAGTTTCAATTCCCAGTTGTTGGGAAATTTGCTGACGTAAATTCTGATCTTGCTGCAACATGACAAACAGCTGATCCAGAGTGACAGTTTGGGTTGTTCCCTCTGCGGGCAAATTTTCATCCTGACTGACTTGTTCTGGGACTGGATGGTTTTCTGGGAGGGGTGAAGTTGTGTTGACTGCATCTGGTCCGTCATATTCCCATATTGGTTCCCCTTGATTGCGTCTCAACAACTGCATTCCAATATCTAAGGACACATTTCCCACTTCACCAATACCAACTTCCCCCAGTTTCACTAAACGAGCTGCTAATTCATTATTAGGTGTAGGTGAGGCTAATAATCTTTCGCCAAAGCGCCGTAACCATTCTACCCAACGTTCAGTAGAGACACGATCTTCAATATTATGTAGCCACTTTTGCGCCCAATCCTGTCCTCTAGCCTGATACACTCCTTCTACCAGTTGATTGAAGAGAAATTCTAAATCAGTATCGGTTAAAGGTGGTGCTGGTTTTTCCGCACTATGATCCCTAACTTTGGCGCGAGTGGGTTATCCGCCAAACAAGTTACGAAAAAGACCTTTTAACCATTGAATGAGCCGCCTAAACATTTTGGTTGCACCCTTGAGTATTGTTTACTAAAATTTGTAGACTGGAAAGCTTGTGTTTTTTCTAGGTTATGACAGATACATGACTGATGTACAAAAAGTTTAGAATAGTCCCATCCCACACTCGACCGAGTGCTACTAACCAAAGTTGAAAGGCACTGAAGTCTTCCATCCATGTCTTACGAACCCCTCCACCATAAATATCGCCCCAAGAGTTTTGCTGAACTGGTGGGACAAGAGGCGATCGCTACTACCCTCACCAACGCGATCCGCACAGCTAAAATTGCCCCAGCCTATTTGTTTACAGGCCCCAGAGGCACGGGAAAGACTTCTAGCGCCCGGATTCTCGCTAAATCTTTAAATTGTCTCAACAGTGACCAACCCACTGCTGAACCCTGTGGAGTGTGTGATGTTTGTCAAGGCATTACTAAGGGTTATTCTCTCGATGTGATAGAAATTGATGCTGCTAGTAATACTGGTGTTGATAATATCCGTGAGTTGATCGAAAAGGCGCAGTTTGCCCCGGTACAGTGTCGCTACAAGGTTTATGTGGTAGATGAATGTCTGACTGGAGATTCTCTGGTTTTAACTGATCAAGGACTCGTCAGAATTGATAATCCTAGTATCAAGGGTAAGAAGGTGATGAGTTACAACGACTCATCAGGCGAGTGGCAATTCAAGCAAGTTGTCAGGTGGTTAGATCAAGGAGAACGTCAAACCCTGGTTATCAAGACGAATAACCGAGAAATTAGATGTACGGGTAATCATCTAATCAGAACAGATCAGGGATGGATAGCAGCAAAAGACGTAAAAGAAGGAGCGAAGATACTATCTCCTGTGAATGTGGGTGCGGTACCCTCATTTATAAATTTGGTGTCGATGGACGCATCCGGCGATTCGTTAGCGGACACCAGTTTAAAGGCAATACATCCGGGCAAAAATCTTATAACCTGGAATCTATTCTTCAACAAGCTGAATTATTTAGACCTTTCTGTGCTTGCGGGTGTGGCGAAAAGCTTAATATCCCCACATTTTTACAAAAAAAAGGTAGGGGAATTGGCAGCATCCAGTCTCACTGGAAAAGACATCCATACAAAAAAGGACACGGAAATTGGGAACTCAGAACAGAAAAGTTTCTTGCCAATGCTGCGGTTTTACAACCCGATGCCCTTGGACTTATCTATGGAACCTTACTGGGAGACGGCTCCATCTCTTACCCTAATAAATACAGCCGATTCCCCAGATTGTGCTGGACACACGCACAAAAGCAGCAAGAATGGTTGGAATACAAAGCCAAGCGCCTTCAAGAATTACGTCCACAACTGCGAATTGTCATTAACAAAGGGTACGGAAACACCTCAGTTACCTGCAACACCGTTTGTCATCCCCAACTCAAAGATGTCTTTGAAGTTGTCAAACCAAATGGGGATCAAAAACTTGTCTCTATGGACTGGCTTAATCGAATTACCCCAGAGGGACTGGCTTGGTGGTTTTGCGATGATGGATCACTCAGCCTTACTCCACAAGGCAGTCCACAGATTCAATTGCATACTGAAGGATTTTCTGTCACAGAAAATCAACTCATTGCTACTTGGCTTACCTCAATGGGATACCCAGCCGCAAGTAAGTTTTACACCAGAAGTAGTACAGGACAGAAATACTACTACATCTGGATGGGGGCAAGAACTAGTAGACAATGGTTGGCAGACCTCAAACAATATTCAATCCCCTCAATGGATTACAAGTTTGGAGACGGTCGAATCTGTTCACCTCGCTGGAGTTGAACGAGTCTATGACATTGAAGTGGCAGATAATCACAACTTTGTGGCAAATGGGCTTTTGGTGCATAATTGCCATATGCTCAGTACGGCGGCATTCAACGCGTTACTAAAAACATTAGAAGAACCACCGAAGCACGTAGTTTTTGTTTTAGCGACAACAGACCCGCAGCGAGTCTTACCAACGATTATTTCACGCTGCCAAAGATTTGATTTTAGACGTATTCAGTTGGAGGCGATGGTTAATCATTTAAGTGCGATCGCCTCTAAAGAAAGTATTAATATTTCTGCTGATGCTGTCACCTTGATTGGGCAAATTGCTCAGGGAGGATTGCGAGATGCAGAAAGTCTACTAGATCAATTAGCTTTGACTGTGGGTGAAGTGACACCTGACAAAGTTTGGGATTTAGTCGGTTCGGTGAGTGAACAAGACTTAATTGCCTTATTGAATGCGATCGCACAAAATCGAGCCGAAGGAGTTTTAGATTGTAGCCGGAAAATCCTCGATAGTGGAAGAGAACCGCTAATTATTCTGCAAAATCTCGCCGCTTTATACAGAGATTTGCTCATAGCCCAAACAGCAGCTAATCGCCAGGATTTAGTTACTTGTACTCAGCAAACCTGGACAGCGTTGCTGGAATTGTCCCAAAAACTCGACATGAGTACAATTTTGCGGGGACAGCAACACCTACGCACAGCAGAAGTGCAAATTAAAAATACTACTCAGCCCCGCTTATGGTTGGAAGTAACACTACTAGGATTATTGCCGAGTGCAAATGTTCAAACCCAAGCTGCAAGCACACCTCAGCGAGTAAATGCGCCGACTGTAGCTCCAAATTATTCCCCAGTTGCTGCTGCACCACCTCAGCCGACAAATCATAATCAGACGGTTAACCCAGTATCTGCACCTCAGCCGACAAATCAAAATCAAACGGTTAACCCAGTATCTGCGCCTCAGCCGACAAATCAAAATCCGGTTCATCCAACTCCAACCACACCAGAACCTCAAACTCAAGCACCAGCACCTGTAAATAGTGAACCAGCACCACAGGAAGTTACTACACAATCAGAGTATGACTTAACTCAAGTTTGGCAACAGGTGTGTATAAATATTCAGATGCCTTCTCGACAAGCTTTACTGGGTCAAATGTGCGAGATTTCAGAGTTTACCGGGAACGTGGTTCGGATTGCTGTCAAAGGCGCTTGGTTAGACACGCTTAAATCTGATCTACCAGTTATTAAGGCTGCTTTCCAACATATTTTTCAACGCGAAATTCAGGTTTATCTGGAAAAAGGAAATTCTTCTACTTCTAAATCAACAAGAACAAATCCTCAACCACAAAATCCTCCTCCCGTTCAGCAACCACCAGCACCCAACTATAATCAGCAAGTTCAATCCTTTGCACCAGCTACGCCAACACCAGCAGCAACACCAGCCAAAAACGAATCAACGACAAGTACAGCTAGAGTACAAACCTTACCCCCGCAACAAACACAAAGGCCTCTGGCTGAATGGGAAACTGATGAAGTGGTAGTTGCAGCCAAGCGTCTAGCGGATTTCTTCAATGGTCAGGTTATCCGCCTCACAGACGATGCAGTTGATTCGCCTGAATCTATAGCTATATCTGATGGCTTGGATGAACCAGAAATAGATGATGATTAAATTAGGATTTATGCTTAAGATTCTTTTTGTTAATACTTTGAAATTCTTTTAGAGTTTTAACTATTTTCTTAAAAGTCTTTATTCTCACCCCAAAGCGGCGTTTAAATGCTCTTGGTTTTAGTTGTTGGATGTATTTATAGTTCATTTTTTCATCACCTCAGATTCTGATAATGACAGAATGTGATTTTATCTTTTTTTGGTGATGTTTTTTCTGTCAGACGTTCCGCGATGACAACTATCGCTACAAATACCCCAGACATCAATTTAGTTATCTCATCCCATTAAGATTAAGAAAATTAACCATCATAAAACAAAATCAATTCTGCAAGAGATCTATTAACCAACTATTATCTCGTATATCTAATCAGGAAATACTAGATATCTTGACAATAATTTTAACAATTGCACCCGATGAGAATGTAAAAAGAAATGATTTCCTGGTAGCATTTCCATAGAAAAATTACCAGTTGTATGTTGTTTCCATGCTGCTAATTCTTCTGGGGTAACTTCCGTATCTTCCAAACCTCCCAATGCTGTGATTCCACAGGATAATGGTGCTGATTCTGTATAAATATAAGTTTCTAAAACCGCAAAATCTGCCCTTAAAGTTGGTGATATCAGTTCCATTAATTCTCTATTTTCTAAGACTGATGCTGGCGTACCATTATAACGGCGTAATTCTTGGATAAAATCTGGCTGTGGTAAATTATGAATGGGTGGCTTTGTTTCGGGAATATGAGGCGCAGTTGCACCAGATATGAATAAATGTAATGGAGTTAAATCATGTTTTTGTTGCAAATAACGTGCTAGCTCAAAACATATTAAACCACCCATGCTATGACCAAAGAAAGCAAAGGGTTGATTTAAATTTGGTAATATTGCTTGGCTGAGTGCATTTATTAAAGGTTGTAGATGATTAAAAGGTGTTTCAATTAGCCGATTTTCTCTTCCTGGTAACTGCACTGCACAAATCTCTATTTTGTGGTTTAATTGTTTGTACCATTCCCGAAAAATAGATGCTCCACCTCCAGCATAGGGAAAGCAAAATAACCGTAATTTTGCTTGGGGGTTTGGTTGAGGAAATATTAGCCAAGGATTTTGGGTTTTAATAAAGTTCATCATCAAAGGTGGTAATTTTTTATGCTGATTTACAAATAGGTACTAGAAGAATTGTTTGATGTCTCCCCTTATTGGGCTAGGGTATATAGCAATTCCCATTCAAGTGAGGTACAAGCAGTAATAATTAAACGCAGATGAACGCAGATAAACGCAGATAAACGCAGATAATTGTGTAGCTTCTTAGACTAGGAAATGCTATACACACAAGTCGGTAAATTCTCTTTTTTGTTATAACACCCCACCCCTAGCCCCTCCCCGGAAGTGAGGATAGGAACTGGATTTACATCTTTGCTGAATCAAAGTATGAAATGCCAAAATTACCATTATTTTTCTTTGTACTTTTGGGCTTTTGCGTGAGGTAGATACAAATATATTATATTTAGGACTTACGCAAAAATTGCTGAAAAGCTTAATTTATCGTTCGCGTAGCGTGCGCGAAGCGCATACCGCCAAGTCGCCAAGAACTCGTAGAGTGTGCGTAAGTTCTAATATTAAAGATGGTTTTTTTCTGGTTTCTGCTTTCTGGGTTTGATTAATTTTAACCATTCTCTAAAAGGTAAAATGGCTGCTTCCCAAAGATGATTATGAGTTTCTCCTGTTGTTAGTCCGGTTGGGGGAAACTCTCCCTTTTGCGGATGATAATAAGAGCCAAAGATAATGTCCCAAATGGGAAAAAATACGGCATAATTTTTATCAATGTGTTCTGGTTGATATGAGTGATGGATTCTGTGGTGTTGTGGACTAGCAATGATAGGGGATAATTTGCCTGATCCTAAGCGTAAGTTCATGTGAATAAACTGTAACCACAAAATTTCTATGAATGCTAATAAACCAGCTTGTATGGGTTGAATATTAAATAATAATGTCATAGGCAGGATTATAAACAAGAGAACTAATGGCTCTTCTAACCAATGTACTCTTCTAGAACTGGTGACATTTAAGGAAACTTCGCTATGATGAAATTTGTGCTGTTCCCATAAAAATGAATTGGTATGTTGACATCGGTGGAACCAATAATAAAAAAAGTCAACAATCAAAAAGTAAAGTATGATTCCAAAAAATGTTTCTATCCCATTTCTTGGTTCTGGTAAGGTTAAATAGGCTCCACCTAACCAATTACGTGTTAATTCTACTAATGTGGCAATACCAATAGCATTCATTAAAAATGCCAATAAAGTATAGACAATGTACCACTTTAAGTTAAAAAGAATATGACGAAATGGCTGGTTTGGCTCGGCTGGTCGCAATCTTTCGATGAGAAGAAATACACCATACATTAGAAGTCCTTGCAGCACATATTTCACGAAGATGGAGATATTATCAATCCATTCCATAATTAATAACCCTATTTTTTGTGTGGGGAATACGGCGGAATACGGTTCATTTAAAGAACCACACTCTTTGTTAAAGTCATGTCTTGACGTTAGAGTAGTGCTATTATTTCTTAATATAGCAACTGACAAACTTTTTCTGTGGGACTAATGATTTTACTAATTTACCACAAGTATACTAAGTTAGTTGCAAATCTATCTCAATTTATGCGGTGAGATATATGATTAATTGGAGTATTTTTTTGGCTGCACTTGGCAGTACAGGGATTGAATTTTTAGAAGTGGTGGCGATCGCCTATGCTATTGGTAGGTCTGGCTATGTGAGAGAGGCTATTTGGGGTTCCCTCGTCGGCTTAATCTTAGTCTTATCTGTGGCGATCGGACTAGGAAATGGGTTACAATTTTTACCACTACAACCATTACAAATCCTGATTGGATCATTGCTGTTGTGGTTCGGCTGGGGATGGGCAAAGAAGTCTGTACGCAGACTAGCAAGCGGAAGACGAGCAGGCTGGATTGACGACGATGTATTAGAAAAAGAAGGTATTACATTAGACCAAGAATCTCCAGGATTTAGCAAACTCAATTTCTTGATTATGACCAAAAGCGTGGCTCTGGAAGCCTTGGAAATTGTTGTCATTGTCATCACTTTAGGTTTAGCAACCAGTGCATGGTATGAGGCGATCGCAGGTACAGGCTTTGCTTTATTATTATCCTTAGTGGTGGTAATTTTCTTACATCAGTATTTGTTAAAACTGCCAGAAGTGTTAATCAAACTAGGTGCTGGAGTCATGCTCAGTGCAATGGGAACCTTCTGGTTAGGGGAAGGTATAGGGCTAGAATTTCCCTTAGATGAATTTTTTATCTTAATTTTAATCGCATTTTATGGTTTCACGGCGGGAATTTCCGTGTATTGGCTCAAAAATCAACTGGTGACATGAAAAAATTAAATGATGATTGTCGCTACTGCTCCGTAGTTTCTCAAGCTAACCGCGAAGATCCCATTGGTACAGCCGGGACAGTAGATGAATGGTTGCTGGTGGAAGTACCCCAACCTTGGAAAACCGACCTTTGGCAAGAAAAACCGCAGTTTCAACCATTGCTGCAAGTTGTAGAAAAGTTAGCATCTCAACCTTTACGATACTTCAAAACTAGACTATTAGCGATCGCACCGAATAAAATTCACACTCATCCAGAACTTGTCCGCATTTTCCACTACAAACGTCCAGCCAAGTTATTTGCTCAATACACCAAGCAAGAATATTTACTTCCCCTCGCTGAAATCGCGCCCCTTGCAGAAGCTATATTATTTCAACCCCGTCAACTCATCCACTTTCAAACCTACCAACAACCAACAGCAAACATTCGGGAAATTCTCATCTGTACCCATGCTAACTATGACCGAGCTTGTGGAAGATTTGGTTATCCCCTATACCAACAACTACAAAAAAAATATGCCACAGCTACAGAAAATCTGCGAGTGTGGGAAACTAATCATTTTGGCGGACATCAATTTGCTCCCACATTAATTGACTTTCCTAACGGACAAGTTTGGGGACATTTAGAACTTGATATTTTAGATTGTTTAATTTATCGTCAAGGTGATGTTTCTCAATTGCGCCCTTTCTATCGTGGGTGGACGGGTTTAAGCAAATTTGAGCAAATAGCAGAACGGGAAATTTGGATGCAGCAGGGGTGGAACTGGTTGGAATATCCCAAAAGTGGGCGCATATTAGCCCAGGAGCCAGGAGGAATCGTAAAAATGCTCCTGAAACCTATTTTTAACAACCTTCCCTTCCCCAAATTAAAGCTTTTAGTTGCACGTTGGAATGAGCAAGCAACATGGGCTAAAGTTGGAATTAATTACAATGGGGGTGAATACTCAGCCCTCGTCAAACAAACCGGAACAGTGACAACAAAACTCAAATCCGGCGATGATGTCCCTTTGACAAGGGTTAATCAGTATGCTGTGGAAAAACTGCGAAAAATAGATTAAATTTTTTCCACACTCAAACCCGACGCAATAACCGCCTTTTGGCACAAATCTAAAGAAGGATCACCGGCTATTACCAGTCGCTGCAAATTATGTGCGATCGCAATCATATCTTCTTGTGGCAACCAGGGAAACACTACCAACTCTCCTGGCTGAGAAAACATCGTAATTAGTTGCTCTAAAGTATTTGTTTGGAAATCCGCAGGTTGAAGCACAATCAATGTTCTAGCTTCCTCAATCAGCCACTCATGATCCCAATCATCCGCAGTCACAGCCACAGCCAAAGCAATAAGAGGAATATTGGCAAAAAACTTTGGTGAAGCCGTATCTCCATGAAATATCAAATGCTGCTTACCTAAGCGTAACCATTGACTACTACTTGGGTTCGCAGTAATTTCTTGAACTTTTTGCTCAATAACATCACTATGATTAGTAGTTTTTGGGCAATTAGGGATAATAGAGATAATTTCTGATGTGGGATTCAGTGGTAATTCTTCTGGTTTTTCAGCTACTTTTTCTTGTTGATGCTTAATATTGTGGACTAATTCTTTATGGGTGATGCGCTTACCTGTTTTCGCTTCTTGTAAATATTGCTCCCGCAAATTTTCAGGTGTGGAAGGCGCAGCTAAGAGATAAAGAGCTGAAGTAGCAATATCAATTTGTGCAAGATTTGCACGATTCCCAAAAGTTTCGTACACGTTAATAAAATTATAAGCCGTGCGACGACTCCAACCAAATTCGGCTTTTAGCCAAGTTTCAAACTGGCCATGCTTCAATTGAGCGCGCACCTCCGCCAAACTTTGTCCAATCTCCCAAATATCTTGAGCAGTTTTTCGTAACTGTTCTCTAATTTCGCTGGTGCGTTGTTCAACAAGCGATCGCTGTTCGGGAGTGAGAATGCCATAATCAAAACTAGCTAAAATATTCTCTTTCGGATTCTGACGCTTTGAATTAATCATAATTATCAGTTTGTAAATCCATTAAATAAACATTTCACCTACCTTAGCTCGCTGACAGGATAAAAAAGCACAAGTTTATATTACTCAGTTGCAGCTACAATCACTATGTTACAACAATTTTCATGTATTTAGACCACACTCAAGTATTTCTCTCTGCGCCTCTGCGCCTCTGCGTGAGATAAGAAAGATTTTGCAAGCAGCATTTTTAACAGAGTCTTCTGTGCCTATTAATTCAGGTGACAACAAAAAGACTTGACAAAGTAGACTATTTATTGATTTATTGAGAATAATTACTAAACAGAAAAATAGATTCTAAGCAATATTTGCCAAAAAACATCGGTGTAAATGAATACCTACAACCAACATTTTTTTCACTAGTTTATGAAAACCCCCTTGCTACCATCGGTAAACAGTTCCTTGTTAGAAGTTGATCATGTTTTTATCTGTCTGGAGACAGCACCGGAAGTAGAATTTTTTGCGAAACATGGACTAACTGTTTCTCGCACTTCTGTCAAACAACCGGAAAGAGGTACAGCCTCGCAGATTATTTTTTTTGAGAATTTTTATTTAGAGTTTATCTGGGTTGAGGATGAAATCGCTGCGGAAATTTATGCAGTTCGTACAGGGATAGATTTTTTAGGGCGGACTTATGACTATAACAATAAATATTCTCCCTTTGGGATTGCTCTACGTCAGCAATCTGGGAGAAAACGCTTTTTAGAAGAGTATAAAATTAGCTATTCATCGCCCGGAGAATCAGAATTATTACTGAGTTTTTCCAGTGAAAATTTAGTCACTCAAACCGAACCGTTGTGTTTTGTCATTCCTGATGCGATCGCTCTCCCTACACTAACAAGAAATTTTCCCCATTTACAATACCAGTGGATGTCCCATAGCTTGGGGCTAAAAAAAATGACAGGAATGGAGATTTCTAGCACTTGTGAAAATGCTTTCACTCAACCTTTGGCGCTGTTATCACAAGATGGCGTAGTGCAAATTGAGTATGGTTCACCTTGTATACAATTAAACTTTGATAATTGTGTAAAACGAGGTGTCATAGATGCGCGCAAAATTGATATACCTCTGATATTGAAATTTTAAATACAGAGGTTATGATCTCATGGGTTTGAGAAATCGTCAAATATGGCAGCAACTATGGCAAATTGTCCAACCATACTGGTTATCTCGTTGGCGTGACCAAAAAATAGCGATCGCTCAGTTAATCATCCTGATAATTTTATCATTGGGCAGTAGTTACTTCATAATTTTTGAAATTTTCCAACGTGGTGAACTCACATCTTCCTTAGCAGCGCAAAACGTCAATAGATTTTATCAAGCATTTTGGTTTTTTAGTGGCGTTGTCATAATTAACATTATATTTATATCCCTAAAAAACTATATTCAAGCCCAACTCAGCCTTGACTGGCGCAAATGGGTTACATCTGACTATCTCCAAGAATATTTTCAACAACAAGCTTTTTATCAATTGCAAGCTAACTCTAACATTGATAATCCAGATCAACGTTTAGCTGAAGATATAAAAAATGTCACCCAAACTTTAGTAGCATTATTTGTAATTTTACTAGATTCGTTAGTGCAGTTAATTGGTTTTATCGGCGTACTGTGGTTGATTTCTCCCATCCTAATGTACTTTTTAGTAATTTACGCCGGACTTGGTTCCCTGGTGACAACATTGGTATTTGGCAAAGTTTTAATGGGAATAAACCTTGAGAAACTAAAGCGAGAAGCTGACTTTCGCTATGGTTTAGTTAGAGTTAGAGAAAATGCCGAATCTATCGCCTTTTACGGTGGACAAAACCAGGAATCACAACAACTTAAACAAAAATTTATCCGCGTATTTGCCAATATAAAACGTTTAATTCGTTGGCAATTTCAGCTAAATGTTTTTCAGAATAGTTACCAGTTGCTCACCTTTATTTTACCCTTTGTTATTCTAGCACCGCGCATATTTGACCGTGAACTAGAAATAGGTGCTGTCACCCAATCGCAAGCAGCCTTTGAAAGAGTAGGATTAGCACTGGGATTAATTATTACTCAATTCAATCAAATCAGTGTCTTAGCCGCAGGAACTCAACGACTGACAGAACTTAAAAACGGCATAAAAAAATTATCCTTCCCCCCCCCAGAAGGTAAAATTAAAATAGTAGAAAATAGCTATATTACAGTTAAAAGCCTGACTTTAGAAACTCCCCAACAAGGCAGTTTAATTAAAGATTTATCCCTAACTGTACAGCTTGGTGAATCATTAATTATTGTTGGAGTTAGCGGTGTAGGTAAAACTTCCCTATTGCGTGCTATTGCTGGGTTATGGGTACATGGAAAAGGCACAATAGAACGCCCACCTAATGAGCATATATTATTTCTTCCTCAACGTCCTTATATGCCTTGGGGAAGCTTACGACAGCAATTAATTTATCCGCTTACAGAAACTAATATTCAGCCTGAAATCCTGCTAAAAATTCTTCAAGAAGTACACTTACCGGATTTAGCCGCACGTCATGGAGGTTTAGATGCAATAATTGATTGGTCAAAGGTATTATCTTTAGGAGAACAACAAAGACTCGCCTTTGCTCGGTTGCTAGTAATTCAACCAAAATATGCCATTCTGGATGAATCAACCAGTGCCTTAGATGTAGAAACTGAAGCTAGTTTATACCAAAAGCTGCAAACAACATCAATCACTTATATTAGTGTCGGACACCGTAACGAGTTGTTGAATTATCATCAATTTGTCTTAGAACTAGCAGAGCAGCAAAAATGGCAATTATTGGCAAGAACAGATTATGCTAATGTGAGTTAGCGACAGCGTAACCCACCATCTTATACTCATAATCTATAGCAACCGCCAAGGAGGTTAGGACATAAGCTGATCATAAAAGTTAGACACCGAAAGGCTTTTACCCTACTCCCCTGCTATATATTAGAGTTTTCGTGAAATGTTATTACTACGGCAGTTTAGGCGAATTGTAAAACTTTATTGGTTATCATCACAAAAATGGAAAGCGATCGCCTCCTTAATATTACTGTTATTTCTCTCATTAATTAGCACCGCCATCATGGTAGGCGTGAGTATTTTTTTGGGAGAATTAGAATCATCCTTAGCAGCACTAGATAAAACGCGATTTTTGCAAGCAGTTCTGATCTTCGTGGGAATATTACTAATTGGAGTCCCCATACTTTCCCTGAAAGTATACGTGCAATCCCAATTAAGCTTATCTTGGCGACAATGGTTAACAGAATATTTTCTGAATCAATACCTACATCAACGGAATTTTTACGAGCTTACCATAACGGCGGACATTGATAACCCCGACCAGCGCATTGGTGAAGATATCGAAAATTTTACCCAACAATCAGTTTATTTTGCCGTTGTTCTATGGGACTCCATTTTACTGCTAATTGCCTTCTCTGGAGTCCTGTGGCGCATCTCTCCGGCATTAATGGTGTTTTTAATCATTTACGCCATTGTAGGCACAGTAATCACCACAATCGTCTTTGGGCGAACTTTAGTAGGAATTAACTTTGAACAACTCAAACGAGAAGCGGATTTTCGCTATGGCTTAATTCGTGTCCGAGATCATGCAGAGGCGATCGCATTTTATCAAGGAGAAGCAGTAGAATATCAAGAACTGTGGCAACGTTTCTTACGTGTCTTTAGTAACTTTACCCACCTAATTCGTTGGCAATTCGGCTTAGACTTATTTCAAAACAGTTATCAATACATCACATTTTTGCTACCAACATTTATTTTAGCTCCTCAGATTCTCACAGGCGAATTAGAACTAGGCGTATCAACACAAGCGGGAGTAGCCTTTCGGAGTATCTTAATTGCATTAGGTTTAGTCGTCAGCCAATTTGAGCAACTAAGTAACTTAGCCGCAGCAGTAACTCGGTTAGATGAATTACAAAACAGCCTCAAAGAATTACAAAACCCCACCCAGCTAAGTCAACCACAACTTAACACAGTGGAAAGTTCCGGTATCAGTTTTGAGAACGTCACCCTACAAACCCCCGATTATCAGAAAATTTTAGTACAAGACTTATCCTTTAGCATTTCCCCTGGACAGTCTCTATTAATAACTGGTAAAAGTGGTGTAGGTAAAACCTCACTATTGCGTGCCTTAGCGGGACTTTGGCAAGCTGGTACAGGAACCATAACTCACCCAGAACGTTCCAACTTACTGTTTTTACCGCAACGTCCCTACATGATTCTCGGCAGTTTGAGAGAACAGCTACTATATCCCCAACTTAATCACAACATACCAGAAAATCGGCTTTTAGAAACTTTACAGCAAGTCAATTTAACAGATTTAGCAGAACGCTTTGGCGGCTTAGATATAACTACCGACTGGGGAACAGTATTATCAATGGGAGAACAACAAAGATTAGCCTTTGCCCGTTTACTTTTGCAATCTCCCCAATACGCAATTTTAGACGAAGCCACCAGCGCTTTAGACGAAGCCAATCAAACTTTACTATATCAAGAACTACAAAAAACAGAAATCACCTATATCAGCGTTGGACATCGAAGCTCCCTGCGCTCCTTCCATCCCTGGATATTAGAACTGAAAAATAGTAATAATTGCCTAAAACCAATTAAAACTCCGCGTTCTTCATTGTAGGGGGGTTGGGTTACTGGAATTAAATTATTTAAACGAACCACAAAGGACACAAAGGACACGAAGTAAAGAGGGTTTGAGAGAGTTCTTGCGTAAGTCCTAAAAATCAAACATTCACATCCCCCACTAGACTTACTAACAAAAATTTGCAATAATAAAACTCTAACTCTCCGCGCATCTGCGCCTAGTGCGTGCAACAAATCCTCTCATTCAGCACACCGAGATGACATCCTCTGAACCAAGCATCAACCAGGAACTAAAAAACCGCATAGCCGCACTACCGCCAGAAAAACGAGCGTTATTTGAGCAACTTCTTCGCCAAAAAACTAATTCGGGCAAATTTTCTCCGCAACAAGCTATTCCCCGTCGTCAAGAAAATACTGAATTACCTCTTTCTTTAGCACAGGAAAGACTGTGGTTTCTCGATCAAATCGATCCTCACAATTGTGCATATAATATTGCTATTAGTTGGCAATTAACTGGAAACCTCAACATTCCGGCTTTATTCGCCAGTTTACAAAAAATTATTGACAGACACGAAAGTTTAAGAACTGCTTTTCCATCCCAGGAAGGTAAACCCTATCAAGAAATTTTCTCCAGGGTTAACTTAGAATTACCAGTTATTGACTTACAAAGTTTACCACCACAACAGCAAACACTAGCGGCTGAGAATTTAGCCAAACTAGAAGCTAGTCAACCCTTCGATTTAACTCAAGCGCCTCTGATGCGGGTAAAATTAATTCGTCTCACACCCCATCAAACTACTTTACTGCTGACGTTACATCATATTATTGCTGATGGTTGGTCACGAGGAATTTTATTGCGGGAGTTGGCGATTTGTTACCGTGCGTTGATCAAGGGTGAAAAACCATCTTTACCAGGATTACCGATTCAGTATGCAGATTTCGCTCTGTGGCAGAGAGAATGGCTACAAAGCGAAGAAATACAAATACAATTGGTTTATTGGCGACAAAAGTTAGCTGCATTACCAACTTTAGAAATACCAACAGATTACCCACGCAGCGCACTACAGAAATTTCAGGGAAAAACTGAGTCTTATTTATTGCCAAAAAACCTGTTAGAATCACTCAAAAATTTGAGTAAGCAGCAAGGCGTAACTTTGTTTATGTTGTTGCTAACAGCTTTTAAAATTTTATTACATCGTTATTCTCAACAAGATGAGATTGTTTTAGGAGTACCCAGTGCTAACCGCGATCGCCAAGAAATAGAAGGGTTAATTGGCTTTTTTGTCAATACTTTAGTATTAAGAACAGATATATCTGGAAATCCTACCTTCCAAACTCTCCTCGAACGGATACGCACAACCGCCGCAGACGCTTATCAGTATCAAGAAATTCCCTTCGCCAAAGTGGTAGAAGCACTGCAAATAGAACGGGATTTAAGCCATAATCCCCTTGTACAAGTGATGTTTCAGGTACAAAATGCAGCGTACCAATTACAAAATGATACCCATTTAGATTTACAACTACCAGATTTAGAAATTCAGCAAACTTGGGTAGAAACTGGCGCAACCAAATTTGACTTAACTTGTCATTTGGTAGAACGTTCCGAAGGGTTGCTGGTGGTGATGGAATATTGCACAGATTTATTTGAACAGCAAACTATCACCAAGATGATTCAACATTTGCGGGTGTTACTAACCGCAGTGGTGGAAAATCCCAGCCTCAAAATTACTGAAATCCCCATTCTCACCCCCGAAGAAGAACATCAAATATTGGTGGAATGGAATCAAACTCAGGTAAATTATCCCCAAAAGTGGTTACATCAACTATTTGAGGAGCAAGTTGAACGTACACCTGATCATATTGCTGTTTGTTATCGAGAACAAACCCTAACTTATCAAGAACTTAACAGCAAAGCCAATGAACTCGCCTATCATTTACGCACATTAGGCGTAGGTTGTGAGTCTTTAGTGGGGATTTATTTAGAGCGATCGCCAGAATTAATTATAGCCTTACTAGCTGTTCTCAAAGCTGGAGGTGCTTATGTACCACTAGATAGCAAACTACCATCAGAACGTTTAGCCTATATGCTTCAGGATGCCAAACCTGAAATTTTACTGACAATGGCTGCATCTGTGGCAACATTACCAAACTATGAAGGCACTGTACTGTGTTTAGATGAAGATTGGCAAATCATAGCTCAAAACTCAAAAAACAACCTCAATCACATTGTCACAGGTGAAAACCTCTCTTACATAATTTATACATCAGGCTCTACTGGTACACCAAAAGGCGTAATGCTTACCCATCGAGGATTAGCAAACTATCTACAATGGGCGATTCAAACCTATCCAGTAGATTTAGGTGTGGGTGTACCCGTGCAATCAGCCATTAGCTTTGATGCCACAATTACCAGTTTATATACACCCTTACTTGTAGGAAAATCAGTAATATTGCTACCAGAAGCCGAGGAAATAGAAGCACTGAAAAACGCCCTCAGTTCTGCAAGTAATTATAGTTTAGTTAAGTTGACACCTGCCCATTTAAGCATACTGTCTGAACTTCTACCTCAATCTAGCTTTTCACAGGATTTAGAAAACCCCTCTCCAAACCTCTCCCCTACAAGGAGAGAGGCTTTAAAAATTCCCCCTTCCCTAGTAGGGAAGGGGGTTAGGGGGTTAGGTTATTCAGATCAAGTGCAAACTGGATATCCTCAAGCATTCATCATTGGCGGAGAAGCACTAACCGAACAGCATTTAGAATTTTGGCGGAGTTATTTCCCCCAAACAAAGTTAATTAATGAATATGGTCCGACAGAAACCGTTGTGGGATGCTGCATTTATGATGCGACACAAAAAAAATCAAGCAACGGGAATGTACCTATTGGTCGTCCTATTGCCAATACTCAACTTTATATTTTAGACCAATATTTGCAACCAGTACCTGTAGGCGTTCCCGGTGAACTCTACATTGGTGGTGCTGGAGTCGCCAGAGGTTATTTAAATCGCCCCGAATTGACAGCAGAAAAGTTTATTCGGGACTGGAAATGGGGAAATTACCTCTTCTTCCCCACTCCCCACTCCCCACTCCCCACTCCCTTATACAAGACAGGCGATCGCACTCGCTACCTCCCAGATGGTACAATTGAATATCTAGGCAGATGCGATGACCAAGTAAAAATTCGCGGTTTTCGGGTAGAATTAGGCGAAATTGCGGCAAGTCTGAAGACTCATCCCTCGGTGCAAGAAGCGGTAGTAGTGCTGCGAAAAGATCGCCCTAATCAATCCCAGTTGGTTGCTTATCTTGTCGGGCATCAACCGTCGGAGTTCACAGATTTTCGGCAATATTTAGCCACAAAATTACCAGCTTATATGCTACCGTCAGCCTTTGTGTGGCTGGAAAAATTACCATTGACAACCAACGGGAAAGTTGACAAACAGCAACTTCCACAACCCCCAGCTAAACCACAGTCAGAACAAATCGCACCACGTAACGCCATAGAAACAACACTCGTACAAATATGGGCAGAAATTCTTGGTTCTAGCGTTGGTATTCATGATAACTTCTTTGAGCGTGGGGGAGATTCCATCCTGAGTATTCAAATGGTAGCTAAAGCCAATCACGCAGGGATGAAATTAACACCCAAGCAATTATTCCAACACCAAACCATCGCTGAACTAGCCACAGTAATTGAAATTGCACCTACAACCCAAGCAGAACAAGGGATTGTGACGGGAATAGTCCCCTTAACGCCGATTCAACATTGGCTATTTGAGCAAAATTTGCACAAATGGGATCACTTTAACCAAGCTGTTCTCTTGGAGGTAGCAGCCGGCTTAGAAGCAGATTATTTGAGACAGGCAATTGAGGAATTAGTATTACATCATGACGTATTGCGTTCTTGTTTTACAACTACCTTAGATGGTACATGGGAACAAAATATAATTCCCAGCTTGGAAGATGAGGGTATGCTGACAGTTATTAATTTACAAAAATTACAAAAAAAACAACAAACCCAGCAAATTGAATCAATAGCATCGCAACTCCAAGCTTGTTTAGATTTAGCCACCGGGAAATTATTTCGGGTAGCCTTATTGGAACTGGGAAATGGTGAACATGATCGCCTCTTATTTATCATGCACCATTTGGTAATTGATGGAATTTCATGGCGAATTTTGCTAGAAGATTTAGTCACAGCGTATCAACAGCTAAAAACAAATCAAACTCCTGTAAAATTACCAGCAAAAACTACATCTGTCCCCGCATGGACGCAAAGTTTAGTAAATTATGCAAAATCTGAGAAAATAGAGTCAGAATTAACAACTTGGTTAGAACTTCTCCCCAAAGAATCAGTCCCATATCAACTTCCCCAACTTGTCACAGAAAAAGAATATAACACTGTTGGATCTGAAGCGGAAATTCAGGTTACACTAGATAGCAGTCAAACCCGCGCCTTACTAGAAGCAGTACCCAAAGCCTACCATACAGAAATAAATGATGTATTATTAACAGCTTTAGCACTGACTTTTAGACAATGGACAAAACAAAATTCCTTGCTAATTGACTTAGAAGCACATGGACGAGAAGATTTATTTGCTAACACAAACATTACTCGGACAGTCGGTTGGTTTACAACAATTTTCCCAGTATTTTTAGAGTTAAAAAATACCAATGACTTGGGAGTAAATATAAAATATGTTAAAGAAAAACTGCGGCAAATTCCCGAAAAAGGTATTGGTTATGGAGTTTTGAGATATTTAAGCAAAAATAAAAATCTGTCCCAGACTTTTCAAGAACTACCACAATCTGCTATTAGTTTTAATTACTTGGGACAAATAGATTTATTTTCCTCTCAAGGTTGGATTCTGGGACTAGCGAAAGAATCCACAGGATTATCATCCCATGCTCTAAATGAGCGTCGATATGTATTAAACGTCAATACTTGGATAGCTCAATCTCAGTTACAAATTCAGTGGCGATACAGTCATAATTTACATGAAAAAGCCACAATTGAATATTTAGCCCAGCAATTTATTAAAACACTACAAGCAATAATTCAACATTGTCAATCAGTAGAGAATGGTGGTTACACACCATCTGATTTTGCAGGTGCGCGTTTGAATCAGCAACAACTCGACAAATTTTTAAACAAGCTTCAGCCCAAAAAAAGGTAGTGAAAGTGGAAAGCAGCATCATTGACATCTACGAACTTTCTCCCATGCAAGCGGGAATGTTATTTCATACCCTGTATGCTCCCAATTCGGGGGTATATTTTGAACAGCGTAGTTGTCTGATTCGCGGTAATTTGAATTTAGCAGCTTTCCGTCAAGCTTGGCAGCGTGTAGTTGAACGTCATTCAGTGCTGCGGACTGCTTTTCACTATTCAGAGTTAGAAAAACCGCTTCAGGTAGTGTATGATTATGTGGATTTGCCTTGGCAAGAGTTAGACTGGTGTGATTTTGAAGCTACTGAACAAGAAGCTAAATTAACTGAGTTTTTAGAGAGAGACTGTAATTGTGGTTTCGATGTACAGCAACCTCCCCTCATGCGTTGTGCTGTAATTCGCTTAGAAGCCAATAAATACCAATTTATCTGGAGTCACCATCATCTACTTATGGATGGTTGGTGTAATGGGATTTTATTAACAGAAGTCTTTACCTTATATAAAGCACTTTGTCAAGGGCAGTATTTAATATTACCACCTCCTACACCTTACGGTAGTTATATTCTCTGGCTTCAGCAACAAAACCCAGAACAAGCAGAAAGCTATTGGCACAAGCATCTTCAAGATTTTACAGCACCGACAGTTTTGGGGATTGGGGATTGGGGACTGGGGACTGGGGACTGGGAAGAAGTAGAGGAAAGAAAATCCCTACTTACTACTTCTCACTCAGCACTCCTCAGTCAACAAACTGAAACATTACAAAACTTCGTCCGTCAGCATCGTCTCACCCTCAACACTTTAGTACAAGGGGCTTGGGCGTTACTATTAAGCCGTTATAGCGGTGAAAATGATGTTGTATTTGGTACTACAGTTTCCGGTCGTCCTCCAGAATTACCACAGGTAGAAAGCATTGTTGGACTATTTATTAATACTTTACCTGTACGTGTCGATGTAGATGGTCAAGCAGAATTAATACCTTGGCTTCAGCAATTGCAAGGGGAACAGGTAGAAAGAGAACAATATAGTTATAGTTCTTTGGTAGATATTCAAGGGTGGAGTTCAGTTCCTCGTGGTACACCTTTGTTTGAGAGTTTGTTGGTATTTGAAAATTATCCAGTCTCTATAGAATCAGTCATCAAAAGTTTTGATCAGACTCTTCAAATTGAAGATACTCAAGGATTTGAAAAAACAAATTATCCTCTTGCATTAACAGTAATTCCTGGTGAGCAGTTGTTGTTTAAAGTTAGTTATGATATTTGTTATTTTGATGCAGAAACAATTTCTCGCCTTTTAGGAAATTTGGAAACTTTGCTAATATCAATGGTGAAAAATCCTGAGCAAAGGCTTGCACAAATATCAATTTTAACTGACCAAGAACGGAAATTAATATTAGAAGAGTGGAATCAAACTACACAAATATATCCAAATCTGTGCATTCATCAGCTATTTGAGGCGCAGGTGGAAAGAACACCTGATGAAATTGCGTTGGTTTTTGGTGAGGAATGTTTGAGTTATCGAGAACTGAATAATAAGGCTAATCAACTGGCTCATTATTTGCAGCAGTTGGGGGTAAAACCGGAAACTACTGTGGGAATTTGTTTGGAACGTTCCCCGGAAATGCTCATTTCTATGTTGGGGGTTCTTAAGGCGGGTGGGGTTTATTTACCTTTAGATCCGGCTTATCCTGATGAGCGGGTGAGGTGGATTTTGGATGATGCAAAGGTGGGGGTAATGCTCACGCAGAGACGTAGAGGCGCAGAGGAGGAAGGGAGGGTTGTTTGTTTGCAGGGAGATCGGGAGGCGATCGCTATACAATCTATTGAGAATCCTATCAGCGATGTCACAGCAGAAAGTTTGGCTTATGTGATTTATACTTCTGGTTCTACGGGTAAACCGAAGGGGGTGATGGTTGAACAGCGATCGCTCACTAATCTGATTACAGCTTTACAACAGCAGTTAGGAGTCTCTTCTACAGACCTTTGGTTAGCGATTACTACTATTGCTTTTGATATTGCGGCTTTAGAGTTATTTTTGCCTTTAATTGTCGGTGCGCGAGTTATTTTGACACCACAAACAGCTTTGGTTGACCCCTCGCAGATAGCAGCCATCATTGAACAGCAGCAAATCACTGTGATGCAAGCTACCCCGGCTACTTGGCGTTTACTTATCGCTAATGGTTGGACTGGTAAAGCAGATTTAAAAATTCTCTGCGGTGGGGAAGCTTTGGATCAGTCTTTAGCACAACAGTTGTTATCATCTGGTCAAGAGGTGTGGAATCTCTATGGACCAACGGAAACCACTATTTGGTCAGCAGCACAAAAACTTTCTCATGATCAACCTGTTACCATCGGTCATCCCATCGCCAACACCCAATTTTACATTCTGGATCAACATTTACAGCCCGTTCCCATGGGCTTACCCGGAGAACTTTACATAGGTGGTGCGGGAGTAGCCAGAGGTTATTTAAATCGCCCCGAATTAACAGCAGAGAGGTTTATTAATTGGGGACTGGGAATTACCTCACTCAACACTCTTTATAAAACAGGCGATCGCGCTCGTTACCTCCCAGATGGTACAATAGAATACTTGGGTAGATTAGATTTCCAAGTAAAAATTCGGGGATTCAGAATTGAATTAGGTGAGATAGAATCTGTACTCAGCCGACATTCAGAGGTACAAGCGGCTATTGTAGTTGTGACAGAAGATACAACTGGCGATAAACGGTTAGTTGCTTATATTATCTCAGAAAATCCAGAAATAACGGATTTGCGACAATTTTTGGCAAAACATCTACCAGATTACATGATTCCTTCTCAATTTATCACCTTAGATGCACTGCCACTCACTCCCAACGGTAAAGTTGACCGTCGTGCATTACCAAAACCACAATTCCAAACATCATTAGAGGTAATTGCACCACGTACACCCACAGAAGAATTATTGCTGAATATTTGGCAAAATATATTGAATTTAACCTTAGTGGGAATTACAGATAATTTCTTTAATTTGGGTGGTCATTCTTTATTAGTAATTCGTCTGGTTTCTCAAATTCAACAGGTGTTTGGGGTGGATATTTCTTTACGACAAATATTTGAAAATCCTACCATTGCTGAATTAGCAACATTAATTGATTCTTCTCGATTAAATACATCTCCGTCTTACTCAATTACTGTCAGGGAAAGTACAGATAAAATATTGCTTTCCTTTGCTCAACAACGTTTGTGGATGCTGGCGCAAATTGAACCTGAAAACCCATCCTACAACGTAGCGGCTGCTTTACGGCTAAGTGGTGATGTGAATGTTGATGTCTTAACACAAAGTTTGCAAGAAATTATCCAGCGTCATGAAGTTTTGCGTACCAGTTTTATAAATGTAGACGGTCAAGGAATAGCTGTCATTGCAACAGAAATAAATATAGATATCCCAGTTATAGATTTAAGTTTTCTTCCCCCATCTCAACAGCAACAACTCGTCCAGCAAATGGCGCGAGAGGAAAGTCAACAACCTTTTAATTTAGAAATAAGTCCACTTTTACGAGCCAAATTATTATATTTAAATCCTCACGAATACATCCTATTATTGACCATGCACCACATTATCACTGATGGTTGGTCAATTAATATATTCGCGCAGGAAATGGCGAGTATATATCAAGCCTTTTCTCAAGAAAAATCTTCTCCTCTACAACCATTAAAAATTCAGTATGCTGATTTCGCTGCTTGGCAGAGGTCACAAAATGATAAATTTAACTATCAACTGGAATATTGGCGACAACAATTAGAATTAGCACCAGAACTATTAGAATTACCTACAGATTATCCGCGTCCGGCGATTCAAACATTTAGAGGTCAGCGTCACAGTTTTATTTTATCTAGTGAATTAACAGAAAAAATTAAACAACTCAGTCAGGAAACGCACACTACATTATTTATGGTAATGTTTTCAGCGTTAAGTATTTTGTTGCATCGCTATAGTCAACAAGAAAAAATCGTTATTGGTAGTCCTGTAGCAAATCGTCATTATCCTGGAACTGAGGAATTAATTGGCTTTTTTGTGAATACCTTCGCACTGTTAATTTCCCTAGAAGATAATCCCACAGTGGCGGAATTATTACCACGGGTGCGGGAAATGGTGTTATCTGCATATAGCCATCAAGATGTACCATTTGAGCAGGTAGTGGAAGAGTTAAAGTTAGTGCGATCGCTCTCTCACTCTCCCTTGTTTCAAGTTATGCTGGTAGTAGAAAATGCACCTACTCAGCCGATAGAATTTCTTGGTTTGAGTTGGAGTCCCCTAGAAATTGATAGCGGTACTGCAAAATTTGACCTCACCTTAATGATTGCGGAAACAGACGCAGGATTACAAGGTAAATGGGAATATAATTGTGATTTATTTACAGAAACAACAATTCACCGTTTTACAGAACATTTCCAGAATATTTTGCTAGGAATGAGTTCTGAACTAAGTCAAAAAATCTCCGATTTACCTTTAATGAGTGGGGGAGAACTTCAACAAATTATCAATTTTGGTACTTCGCCAACAAATCCTATAACTCATTGTATACAAGAATTATTTGAGCAGCAAGTCGCAAAATTTGGTGATGAAATTGCAGTTATTTGTCAACATCAAAAACTTACTTACTCAGAACTCAACACCAAAGCCAATCAACTTTCATATCATCTCAAATCTTTAGGAATTAAGCCAGAAATAGCCGTAGGAATTTGCGTTCACCGTTCCCTAGATTTTATCATCGGTGTTTTAGCAATCCTCAAAGCTGGTGGTTTCTACGTTCCCTTAGATCCTGCTTATCCCCAAGAACGTCTAGAATTTCTAATTGAAGATGCTCAAATACAGGTACTACTCACCCAACAGCAGCACATCCCCCAATTACCCAATTTATCCATCTTCTGCTTTGATACAGACACCGTAGAACAGTACCCCACAACCAACCCAGTCAACCACACCACACCCGAAAATCTCGCCTACGTCATGTATACCTCTGGTTCTACAGGCGTTCCCAAGGGTGTGTGTATACCCCATCGTGGTGTAGTGCGACTCGTCAAAGATTGCAATTATATTAACTTGAGTGCAGATGAAACCTTACTTCAAGCCGCACCAATAGCATTTGATGCGTCTACATTTGAAATTTGGGGAGCATTATTAAATGGTAGTCGTTTGGTAATTTTATCTAGTCAACAACCCACATTAGCAGAAATTGGACAGGCTATTATACAACATCAAATTACTACACTTTGGTTAACAGCCGGCTTATTTCACCTGATGGTAGATGAACATCTTGAAAGTTTGAAATCGGTTCAACAATTAATAGCTGGTGGTGATGTTTTATCTGCGATTCATATTAACAAATTTCTGCAAACTCATCCTGAATGTCGTGTAATTAACGGTTACGGCCCTACTGAAAATACTACCTTTACCTGTTGTTATAGTGTGACTGATATCTGTGAGGGGAATACCGTTCCCATCGGTCGTCCTATCAATAATACTCAAGTTTATATTCTCGATAAGCACCTCAACTCCTTACCTGTAGGCGTTCCCGGTGAGTTATATATTGCAGGTGATGGACTAGCACGTGGTTACTTAAATCAAGCAGATTTAACAAATGAAAGGTTTATTAGTCAACAGTCAACAGTCAGCACTTTATATAAAACAGGCGATCGCGCTCGTTACCGCCCAGATGGTAATATTGAATACTTAGGCAGATTAGATAACCAAGTAAAAATCCGGGGATTTAGGATTGAGTTGGGTGAGATTGAAGCCGTATTAAATCAGCATCCAGCAGTACGGGAATGTGTGGTTATTGCTCGTGAAAAACAACTCATAGCCTACTTTATACCTTTAGATAATACACCTGATAATCTGCGAGAATTTTTACAACAACGTCTTCCTGATTATTTAATTCCTCACTTTTTTGTTGCTTTAGAAAGTTTACCTCTGACAGCAAATGGTAAAGTAGATAGACAAAATTTACCAGCACCAGAAATTACAAGTTTTCCAGATGGAACTGTACCACGTACTGATATAGAAGCTAAGTTAGTAGAAGTTTGGTTATCAGTTTTGAATTTGTCTCAAGTGGGTATTTATGATAATTTCTTTGCGCTTGGTGGGGATTCAATTCTGGCTATTCAGTTGATATCTAAGGCTAATCAAGTAGGATTACAATTAACGCCTAAGCAGCTTTTTCAATATCAAACTATTGCTGAACTTGCAGCAGTTGTTAGTGTTAATAAATCTTCTTTACCGCCGCAGGGTGTGGTTACTGGTGCTTTGCGGTTGACTCCGATTCAATATTGGTTTTTTGAGCAAGAGTTGGTGAATCAGGATCATTTTAATCAGGCGGTATTTTTAGAGTCTGCGGAGAAGTTAGAATCTGAGATTTTAGCTGAGGTGGTTAGAAGTTTGTTGTTGCATCATGATATGTTGCGGTGTCAATTTGGATTTAAGAGTTTTCTCACGCAAAGGCGCAAAGACGCAAAGGAAGAAATAGGAGGAGAAGTTGTTGAGGTGGGGGATGTTCCTCTGGTTTTTTGTGATTTGTCGGGTTTTTCTGGGAGTGAGCAAGATAGAGTTATTCAAGAATTTGCTGGTGAGTTACAAGCTGCTTTAAATATTGGTCATGCTCCTTTATTGAGGGTGGTACATTTTGATTTGGGTAAGGTGTCTAGGTTATTAATTGTTATTCATCATTTGGTTGTTGATGGGGTTTCTTGGCGGATTTTGTTGGCGGATTTTCAAGCTGCTTATCAACAAGCTTTGGCGAAACAGACAATTATTTTACCTGCTAAGACTACTTCGTTTTTAACTTGGGCAGAAAAGTTATATGATTATGCTGGGTCGGAAAGTTTAAAACAGGAACTAACATATTGGTTATCAAGTAAATATGCAGAAGTGAAGCGATTACCGATTGATTATCCTGATGGTGATAATCAGGTGCTTGATGTTGAGACTGTGACTATAAAACTTTCTGCGGAAGATACTCAGGCGTTATTAACAGAAGTTCCGGCGGTTTACAATACACAAATTAATGATGTTTTATTAACGGCTTTAACTGCTACTATATCAAAATGGATAAATAATGATTTGGTGTTCGTTGATTTAGAAGGTTATGGTCGTAATTTTCCGGGTGAAGATATAGATATATCTCGCACTGTGGGATGGTTTACAGCAATTTATCCCTGTTTGTTATCAAAAGAAAGTGATGATTGGGGAGAAATGCTTAAAGGTATTAAAGAACAATTGCGAGCAGTACCCAATCAAGGATTTGGTTATGGAATACTCCGGTATCTTGATGATAGTGAAACTCGGCAAAAATTGCAAAATCTCCCCCAAGCGGAAATTAGCTTTAATTATTTAGGACAATTAGATTTAGGTTTGGAACATGGAAAATTGAAATGGCTACCCTTACCTGGAATTACAACCCAAGATAAACAACAAACTCGACGCTATGCTATAGAAATTATTGGATTTATCCGCGAAGGTAAATTACAGTTTGATTGGATATATAGTCAGCAGCAGTATCAACAGAAAACTATTTCACAATTAGCAAATAATTTCCAGCAAGGATTACAAGCAATTATCAATCACTGTCGTTTACCTAATGTGGGAGGTTACACACCTTCTGATTTTGAGTTAGCAAGTTTAAATCAAGAAACTTTAGATTTAGTCATGGGGATGATTAGTTTTGCACCGGAGGGTTTGCAATGAATACAACTCTAAATCAAAAAATGATTGAAGATATTTATCCCCTCTCATCTTTGCAGCAGGGTATGTTATTTCATAGTCTGTATGCGCCTAACTCTGGTGCTTATGTGGTACAGGTAAGTTATGAGTTACATGGTAATTTAAATATTGCGGCTTTTGAGGCTGCTTGGCAAGATTTAATCAATCGTCATCCTGTTTTACGCACAGCTTTTGTTTGGGATAATTTAGAAAAGCCTCTACAAGTAGTTGGGAAGCAAGTAAAATGTCATATTAATCATCTTAATTGGAGTGATTTTTCAGTTCAGCAACAACAGGAAGCTTTAAAAGTTCTCCTACAAAAACAGCGCGAACAGGGATTTAATTTATCCCAAGCACCTCTGATGCAAATGACACTTATTCAGTTAACATCTGAAGTTTATCAGTTTGTTTGGAGTTATCACCATTTATTATTAGATGGTTGGTCTGTTCAGGTACTTTTAAAAGAATTTATTGTTATTTATCAAGCATATAGTCAACAACAAACACCGGGTTTACTCAACCCACGTCGTTATCGAGATTATATTGGGTGGTTACAGCAACAAAACTTGGCGGAAGCTGAGATTTTTTGGAAACAGCAATTACAGGGGTTTGTGTCGCCAACGCGGTTAAATGTTGGTCAAAATATAGATATTCGTCCCGATAATTTACACAGCCATTATCACGAGGAAAAAATTCAGCTTTCAGTCGAATTAACTAGCAAACTGCAAACCCTAGCTAAACAAAAACAATTAACCATCAATACCTTTATCCAAGGTGCTTGGGCGTTGTTGTTAAGTCGCTATAGTGGGGAAAAAGATGTTTTATTTGCTACTGTTAGTGCTGGTCGTCCCAGTGCGCTGAATGGTGCTGATGCAATGGTGGGATTATTTATTAATACTTTACCATTTCGGGTGTTAGTTTCTCCTGAAGAGACACTATATCAATGGCTGCAAAAACTACAAAATCAGCAAGTAGAAATACGGCAATATGAATATAGTTCCTTAGTAGATATTCATCGTTGGAGTGAAGTTTCACCATCTATACCACTATTTGAAACTTTGGTGGTATTTGAAAATTATCCCATTGAACCTGCTCTAAAACAGTCTTTAGAATCTTTGGAAATTCGCAATATTCAAGGGACGGAACAGACGAATTATCCTTTAACATTGTATGCTGTTTTGGATACGCAGCTTGCTTTGAGAATTTTATATGATAGCGATCGCTTTCACCATACCACCATCACCCAAATATTAGAACAGTTAGAAACCCTGTTGTTAGGAATGACACAGGGAGACTGTAATTTATCCGCACTCCCATTTCTCAGTCCCACCCAACAACAGCAAATACTCATTGACTGGAACGCCACAACAGAGGAAATTCCCCAGCAATCTGTTCACGAAATCATCAGCCAGCAAGCACAACAAACACCGGACGCGACAGCAGTTGTATTTGCAGATAAAACCCTAACTTACGCCGAATTAAACGCCAAATCGAACCAAATTGCCCATTATCTACTACAACTGGGAGTCAAACCCGAAGACCGAATTGGAGTTTATTTACAGCGTTCATCGCCATTATTACTCATAGCCTTGTTGGGTATCCTCAAAGCTGGTGCAGCCTACGTACCACTAGACCCCACCTTTCCCCCAGAACGTCTGCGTTTCATGATAGCAGATGCAGAGTTAACATTGCTACTCACACAAACATCTTTAAACAGTATTTTTATTGATGAATTAGCGACAATTAACCTCGATGAATTAGAGGAAAACATTAATCAAAAGCCAATATTTGACCCACAAATTGAAGTAAAGCCAGAACAACTAACTTATTTAATTTATACATCTGGTTCAACAGGACAACCAAAAGGAGTGATGATTGAAGGGCGATCGCTCATCAACATTTTAACAGACCTAAAACAAAGGTTATCAATTACCCTTAACGACAAACTCTTAGCAGTAACCACCATCGCCTTTGACATCGCCGCCTTAGAATTATTCCTCCCCTTAATCGCCGGCGCACAAGTCGTATTAGCGCCCCAAACCCTTGATCCCACTCAACTTGCAACCTGCATAGAAAAAAATCAAATCACCGTCATGCAAGCCACCCCCGCCACCTGGAGGTTACTAATAACCAGTGGTTGGGAAGGTAAACAAGACTTAAAAATTCTCTGTGGCGGAGAAGCATTAGATAACACCCTAGCGCAAAAGCTATTATCTTGTACCCAAGAAGTCTGGAACCTATACGGACCAACAGAAACCACAATTTGGTCAGCCGCCCAAAAACTCAGTATAGATGAACCCGTAACCATCGGACATCCCATAGCCAACACCCAATTTTACATCCTCAACGAGCATTTACAACCCGTCCCCATCGGCGTACCCGGAGAACTATATATTGCTGGAGATGGACTAGCCAAAGGATATTGGAAACGTCCAGAATTGACAGCAGAAAGATTCCTCATCAAAACTCCTCTCTGCGCCTCTGCGCCTCTGCGTGAGAAAATCCTATACAAAACAGGCGATCGCGTCCGCTACCTAAGAGATGGTAAACTCGAATACTTAGGGAGACTAGATTACCAAGTCAAAATTCGCGGATTTCGCATTGAACTAGGAGAAATAGAAGCGCGACTAGCACAACATCCCGCAATAGCACAAGCAGTAGTCACCCTGCGAGAAGATGAACCAACAGAACCCCGCATAGTAGCTTACATAGTTTCCCATCCTGAAATTATCCCCACAGAACTACGCACATTTTTAGGGGAAAAACTACCTACATATATGATGCCATCAGCATTCATAGTTTTAGAAAAATTCCCCCTCACACCCAACGGTAAAGTAGACCGCAAAGCATTACCAAAATCCAACAATTTACCTTTAACAACCACTAACAATTTCATACCACCACAAACACAAATCGAACAAACCCTAGCCAATATTTGGCAACAAGTATTAAGCAGAGAAAACATCAGCATACATGATAACTTCTTCGACTTAGGAGGACATTCCTTATTAATAGTGAGAATGCAAGGACAACTAAACCTAAAATTCAACCAAAACATACCCCTAGTAGACCTATTCCGTTATCCCACAATCAACTCCCTAGCAAAATACCTAACCCAAAACACCCCCACACCAGATAAAGAAATAGAAAACAGAATATCCCAACAACAAACCGGAAAACAAAGACTCCTCCAACAAAGACAAACCCGACTAAAAACCTAACCCTATTCAAATAAATTATATGAAAAACCCCACCGAATACACAGGATTAGAAATAGCAATTATCGGCATAACAGGGAAATTTCCCGGTGCTAATAACCTAGAAGAATATTGGCAAAACCTCCGCAACGGAGTAGAATCAATCACCGAATTAAGCGATGAACAAATCCAAAAAAACGGCGTAGAACCCGCACAATTAAAACATCCCAATTACGTCAAAAGACAAGCCATAATAGACAACATCGAATACTTTGACGCAGAATTTTTCGGATTCAATCCCAGAGAAGCAGAAATTCTCGACCCCCAGCACAGACTATTTTTAGAATGTGCTTGGACAGCCTTAGAAGATGCAGGATATAACCCAGAAAACTACACCGGAGCAATTGGAGTTTATGCCGGTGCAGCCATGAATAACTATTTATTAAACTTAATCACTAACCCACAAATTCAAAATCAAGTTAGCCGCTATCAACTATTTTTATCCAACGATAAAGACTTTCTCACCACCAGAGTTTCTTATAAATTAAATTTACGAGGCCCAAGCTTAGATATTCAAACAGCTTGTTCCACATCCTTAGTAGCAGTCCATCTAGCTTGTCAAAGTTTATTAAGTGGTGAATGTGACATAGCCCTAGCAGGCGGTGTATCCTTAGCAAAAGCCACAGGTTACTTATACCAAGAAGGCGGAATTTACTCACCTGATGGCCATTGTCGCGCCTTTGATGCTGATGCTCAAGGAACAATTGCAGGTAGTGGTTTAGGTATTGTTGTTCTCAAAAGACTGCAAGAAGCTATTGAAGATAGAGATTATATTCATGCTGTAATTAAAGGTTCAGCTATTAATAATGATGGCGGTTTAAAAGTCAGCTACACAGCACCGAGAATTGATACCCAAGCAGCAGTAATTCGCGCCGCACAAGCATTAGCCGGAGTAGAACCAACAGAGATTAGTTATATTGAAACCCACGGAACAGGAACAGCATTAGGTGATCCCATTGAAATCGCCGCCTTAACTCAAGCCTTCCGCGCCGGAACAGAGAAAACCGGATTTTGTGCCATATCATCAGTAAAACCCAACATTGGACATTTAGATGCGGCTGCGGGAATTGCTAGTTTAATCAAAACTGTATTAGCACTCAAACATCAACAAATTCCCGCCAATTTACATTTTCAACAACCAAATCCCCAAATAGATTTTTCGCAAACACCCTTTTATGTCAACACCAATTTAGTTAACTGGAAAACCGACAAAACACCCCGCCGTGCTGGTGTCAGTTCCTTTGGAATTGGGGGGACAAATGCTCATGTAATTTTAGAAGAAGCACCAATACAATTCAAAAGTAAAAAGTCAAAAGTCAAAATTAATTATCATCTGTTATGTTTATCGGCTAAAAGTGAAAAAGCTCTTGAGCAAGCAACAATTAATCTGGCTACATATTTACAACAACATCCAGAATTAAACCTTGCAGATATTGCTTATACTTTGCAAATAGGACGACAACATTTTGCATATCGTCGGATGGTGTTGTGTCAAACTACGCAAGAAGCAGCGCAAATTTTAGAGAAAGAAACTAAATACACTCATACAAACCTCGAAAAAAGCCCAAGTATCGCCTTCATGTTTCCTGGACAAGGTAGCCAATACCTCAACATGGGTAAGGAATTATATGATACAGAAGCTATATTTCGAGAGCAAATAGATCATTGCTGTGAATTATTACAGGATGATTTGGGGTTAGATTTGCGGTTACAAATTTATTCACAAGACTCTGAACAACTCAACCAAACATCCATAGCACAACCAGCATTATTTATAATCGAATATGCCTTAGCAAAATTGTGGATATCTTGGGGTATTCAGCCACAAGCCATGATTGGTCATAGTATCGGACAATACGTAGCAGCAACTTTAGCTGGTGTCTTTACTCTCCCCGATGCTTTAAAATTGGTAGCCTTGCGTGGTCGTTTAATGCAAGAATGTCCCACTGGGGGAATGCTCTCAGTAGCAATGTCAGCAGCTGAACTACAAGCTCTGTTGACAGATAATTTAGTCATAGCGGCATACAACGCACCAGAATTATGTGTAGTATCTGGTACTGAAGCAGAAATTACCCAACTAGAAACAAACTTAAATCAACAGGGAATTTCCACCCGTAAATTACAAACATCTCACGCTTTCCATTCACCCTTAATGGAGTCAATAATTACTCCATTTATCGCCGCTTTCCAGAAAATTCAACTGCAAACACCCAAAATTCCTTTTATTTCTAACGTTACAGGTACTTGGATTACACCAGAACAAGCAACTGATCCACACTACTGGGCAAATCACTTACGTCAACCTGTACAATTTGCCACAGGAATCAAAGAACTGCTAACAGAACCTCAGCAAATTTTACTAGAAGTAGGCGCAGGACGAACACTCGCTACTTTAGCCAAACAACAAACCAACAGCCATACAATTTTATCTTCCTTACCCCATCCCCAAGATACACAATCAGATGTAGCATTTTTACTGCAAACCTTGGGTCAATTGTGGTTAGCAGGTGTATCAATTGATTGGTCAAATTTCTACACACACCAACAACGTCAACGTCTACCATTACCTACCTATCCCTTTCAGAGACAACGTTACTGGATTGATCTCAAAACAGAGAATACTCAACTCCCAATCCCCAGTCCCCAATCCCCAGTTCCCCAGTTTTATATGCCTTCTTGGGAACGTAGTTTACCCCATCCCCAGATAGATATAGCTGAAAAACGCTTGTGTTGGTTGGTATTTACAGATAATTACGGCGTTTCTCAAGAAATAATTAATACTTTGCAAGCGGTTGGACATGATGTAATTATTGTTAACAAAGGTGAAAAATACGACCAACCCGCATATCGTAATTTTACAGTTAATCCCCAAAACTCCCAGGATTTTGTTGAGTTGTGGTCAGATTTAGAACTGCGAGAACTAATCCCTCACCATATTTTATATTTATGGGATTTAACTGATTCACAACAGCAACCAGTCAGTTTATTATATCTAGCGCAAGCAATTTACTCGCAAGCAATTGAGCAAGAAATAACATTAACATTGGTAACAAATGATGGACAATTGCTATTAGGAAATGAAAATATCCAACCCATGAAAGCGACAGTTTGGGGTATGGGTAAAGTATTTTCTCAAGAAATACCACAATTAAATTGTCGCTGTGTTGATATTTCATTAACAAGCGCAGTTAAGACAAATGAACAAATCGCTCAACAATTAATTATAGAATGTTTAAATAATCAGATTCAATCTGTAGTTGCCTATCGGGGTAATTATCGCTGGCATCAAATTTATAAACCCTTATTAATAGATGATGCACAATCCAAAATATCTGTACGAGAAGGAGGTAATTATGTAATTTTGGGAGACTTAACAACAGGTTTAGGAACAGTATTTGCTGACTATTTGATGAAAATGTCAGCGCGGTTAGTGCTACTTAGTGATGTCATTCCCACAACTCTCAAACAAAGTTTAGATAATGCTGGTATTGATTACTTATCACTCAATATAGATATTACCAAGCAAGCAGAATTAGAAAATGCAATAGCTCAAACCGAGACAAAATTCGGAAAAATAAATGGGATATTTTACTCCACACCCATGAGTAATGAGCATTCAATGGCATTTTTACCCCAATTAACTACAAAACACTGGGAATATAACTACCGGACAAAAATACAGGGATTATCTGTTTTAGCTGAAGTTTTGCGCGATAAACCTTTAGATTTTTGTGTATTACAATCTTCCCTATCCACAGTTTTAGGCGGGTTAGGTTTAGCTGCTTACGCTGCGGCGAATGCAGTAATTGATATGTTTGCTATTCAACAAAATCAAAATAGCAAATTCCCCTGGATTAGCATTAATTGGGATGCTTGTCGTAGCGAGTTAGAAACAGACATTAATCATAGTTTCGCCGCCAATTTAGCAGCAATAGCACTCACACCGGAAGAAGTATGGCAAGCAACCCAACATATTATCAAATTAGGTTTACCAGAATCAGTTGTAGTTACCAAAGCCGATTTAGACAAACGTTTAGAACAGTGGGTAAAAAACACCCCAAGCAAAACCAAAACAGAAACCGATAACAGTTATACCCGTCCCCAACTCACAAATGAATATGTTGAACCCCGTAACGAAATTGAAACAGCGATCGCGCAAATTTGGCAAGACCTATTAGGAATTTCCCCCATTGGAATTGATGATAGCTTCTTCGACTTAGGCGGACATTCCCTACTAGCCATTCAAGCCATTTCCAGATTACGCGATCGCTTTGGTGTCGAACTCTCAATGCGGAACTTACTATACGAAACACCTACCATCTCTGGAATTGCAGCAGTTATTTCCAACCAAAAACCCAAACTAGAAGACTTAGAACAAATGACAGCATTATTAACAGAAATCCAAAACCTTTCCCCAGAAGAAGTATTACAACAACTGCAAGATTAATCATCTGCATCAGGATTTACAGGATTTGAAGATTTACCAGATTGAATTTAATCCTGTACATCCTTTAATCCAGAGCATCCTGATTCAGACAATTTAATCTAGTTAATCCTGACCCCATAAAAAAATGTCAAACTACTCAGAAATCCTCTCAACCCTAACCCCAGAACAAAAAGCCTTATTTGAACGCCGCCTAAAAGAAAAAGGATTAACCCTACCTCAATCCTCCACCATTCCCCCACGCAATCAAACAGAAAACATCCCCCTATCCTTCGCCCAACAACGCCTCTGGTTCATCCAACAACTAGAACCAGATAGCTACGTTTATAACGTTCCCTGCGTCCTAAAAATGCACGGAAACTTAGAACTATCCGCATTAGAAGCAGCCATCAACGAACTTAGAAAAAGACACGAAACCTTAAGAACATATTTCACCACCAATTCCGAAAATCAACCCATTCAAATTATTGAACCTTGGCAACCCATCACCTTACAAATTATAGACACAACCGCAGAAATTGAAAAAATAGCATTAACCGCCGCACAAACACCATTTAATTTAACTCAGCCTTTATTCAAAACTAGCCTTTTCCGGTTAGCTGAAAACGAACATATTTTATTAATTACAACCCATCATATTATTTCAGATCGTTGGTCAGTCGGTGTTTTTCTCAAAGAAATTTCTCTATTATATTCAGCTTACGTGCGGGCAGAATCTGCACTATTATCAGAATTACCTATTCAATATGCTGATTGGGCATTGTGGCAAAGACAACAATTACAAGGTGCATTTCTAGAAGAACAAATTAATTATTGGCAACAAAAACTAGGCGGTGAATTGCCTGTTTTACAATTACCGATTTTGCGTAAAGATGTATCTACATACTCTGGTTCACAGTATGCAGTTGCTCTTTCTCCCTCTTTATCCCAAGGGTTGAAAACTTTAGCAGCCAAGCAGGGTGTCACCTTATTTATGTTGCTATTAGCGAGTTTTCAATTATTACTATATCGCTACACAGGAGAAGAAGATTTATTAATTGGTACAGATATTGTTAACCGCGATCGCCAGGAAACAGAAAATCTCATTGGTTTATTAGTCAATACTGTAGTATTGCGTACAAATTTAGACGGAAATCCTACGATAACGGAATTATTAAAACGAGTACGTGAGGTGACGCTCGGTGCTTTCGCTCATCAACATTTACCTTTTGAAAAATTGGTAGAAGTTCTAAATCCAGAACGGCATATTAATCAAATGATGCCTTTATTTCAGGTGAAATTTGATTTACAACTGGCAACAGTACAACCACCTCAACTAGCAGGATTATCTGTAGAAAGATTGCCAATTAATGATAATACTGCCAAATATGAATTACGTCTAAATTTACAAGATACTTCCCAGGGAATTAAGGGACAATTTGAATATAGTTCGGAATTATTCGATGCTGCTACTATTACTCAAATGGCAGAGCATTGGCAGATGCTTTTAGAAAATATAGTTACAAATATTGATACGAAAATATCTGATTTATCTTTATTAACTGCGAAGGAATCAGAATTATTAAATAATTGGAATACGACATCACGGGAATATCCTCAACATGAGTGTATTCATGAATTATTTGCAGCACAGGTGGAAAGAACACCTGATGCAATTGCTTTGATTTTTGGTGAGGAAGTTTTTACATATCAAGAGCTTAATATTAAGGCTAATCAACTGGCTCATTATTTACAAACTTTGGGAGTGAAGCCAGAAACGCCTGTGGGAATTTGTCTGGAACGTTCCCCGGAAATGGTGATTGGGATGTTAGCAATTCTCAAGGCTGGGGGGTTCTATGTACCTTTAGATCCGGCTTATCCTGATGAGAGATTACGGTATATTTTGGATGATGCGAAAGTTGAGATTTTGTTAGTTCACGCAGAGACGCAGAGGCGCAGAGAGGAGTTTGGGAGGGTTGTTTGTTTGGATTGGGAGAGTTTTGGGGAATATCCTATTACTCATCCTGTGACGGATGTTACGCCGGGGAATTTGGCTTATTTGATTTATACTTCGGGTTCTACGGGTAAGCCAAAGGGGGTGATGATTGAACATCGCAGTCCAGTTTGTTTATTGTACTGGGCGCGTGAGGTTTTTAGTGATCATGCAATTTCTGGGGTGTTGGCGGCTACTTCTATCTGTTTTGATTTATCGGTGTTTGAGATTTTTGTTCCTCTGTGTTGGGGGGGTAAGGTAATTTTGGCGGAAAATGCGCTGGAATTGCCGAATTTACCTGCTAAAAATCAGGTGACGTTAATTAATACTGTACCAAGTGCGATCGCTCAACTTCTCAACTTTAATGCTATTCCTAATTCTGTGAACACAGTTAATTTAGCGGGTGAACCTCTGACATGGAAATTGGTACAGCAACTTCAACAACTCCCTCATGTTCAGTACATCTATAATCTTTATGGGCCTTCGGAAGATACTACTTATTCTACTTACATAGAACTGAAAGATATTACACCAAATAGTCCTACTCCTCCTATTGGTCGTGCGATCGCAAATACTCAAGTTTATATTTTAGACAAACATTTACAACCATTACCCATTGGTGTACCAGGAGAATTATACATTGCAGGTGCAGGAGTCGCACGAGGATATTGGCAACGTCCAGAATTGACAGCAGAAAGGTTTATTGGAGACTGGGGACTGGGGACTGGGGACTGGGGATTGGGAATTAAAACACGGGCTAAACGCCCCGCTTCCGGTAACAGCACTTTATATAAGACAGGCGATCGCGTTCGTTATCTCCTAGATGGCAATATTGAATACTTGGGTAGATTAGATAATCAAGTAAAAATACGTGGTTATCGCATTGAATTAGGTGAAATTGACGCTTTACTCAGTCAGTATCCAGAAATTCAAGAATCTGTGGTGATTGCTAGTGAAACAGCATCAGGTGATAAAAGATTAGTTGCTTATATTGCTCCTAAAAATATCAATATTCCAGATTTAAGGCAATATTTAGCAGATAAATTACCTGGATACATGATTCCCGGCTATTTCATGACTTTGGATGCACTACCACGTAATCCCAATGGTAAAATTGACCGTAAGGCGTTACCCGCAGTTGAAAATTTATCCTCAGAATTAGGGATTGCTTATGTAGCACCTCGCACATCTACAGAGCAAGCTTTAGAGGTGATTTGGCGAGAAATACTCTTAGTTGAGCAAA
The DNA here is from genome assembly GCF_963923915.1 of Nodularia chucula CCY0103. Taxonomy (NCBI): domain Bacteria; kingdom Bacillati; phylum Cyanobacteriota; class Cyanophyceae; order Nostocales; family Nodulariaceae; genus Nodularia; species Nodularia chucula. The sequence goes on from NZ_CAWUOL010000002.1 coordinate 68,198, forward strand.
TCAGCATTCATGATAACTTTTTTGCATTAGGTGGACATTCAATACTGGGGATTCAATTAGTAGCGAGAATTAACGAATCCTTACAGGTAGAAGTACCTCTCAAGTATTTATTTCAGTTTCCCACCATTGCCAGTTTAGCTGCACAGATTGACCAGTTACAGCGCCATGAAATTAAGTTGGGATTACCCAAAATTCAACCCCAGCCCCAAGAACGTTATCAACCTTTTCCCCTAACAGATATTCAGCAAGCTTACCTCATCGGACGTAACGCCGCTTTTGAGTTGGGTAACATTGCTACACACGGTTATCAAGAAATTGAGACGATAGGGTTAACTGTTGCACAGGTTGAAATGGCAATGCAGCGATTAATTGAGCGTCATGATATGCTGCGGGTAATTGTCCAAGCTGATGGACAGCAACAAGTTTTATCACAAGTACCGGATTTCAAAATTGCGGTGACAGATTTGCGTGGGGTAGATTCTGCACTCCAGGATATCCGCCAAAGCCTTTCCCATCAAATTCGCCCCACTGACAGCTATCCTTTATTTGAAATTCAAGCAATTTTATTAGATGACAACAAAATCCGCTTCTGCATCAGCTTTGATGTTTTAATCGGTGATGCTTGGAGTTTTCGCTTATTAGGTAGAGAATTAGTCCAAATTCTGGAAAATCCAGATGTCGAGTTACCACCCATTAACTTAACTTTCCGAGATTACGTCCTCACAGAAAAGACATTACAAGATTCAGCGATTTATCACCGTTCTCAAGCCTACTGGCAAAATCGCCTCACCAGCCTACCCCTTGCACCAGAATTACCTTTAACAAAGCCACTCAGCAAAATTACAGAACCTCATTTCACCCGTCGCAGTGGTACTTTATCCCCAACCCAATGGCAAAAACTCAAACAGCAAGCCAGCGAAGCGGGAATTACACCATCAGGCATACTTTTGGCTGCTTTTGCTAAAATTCTCTCACGGTGGAGCAAACAACCTAATTTCACCCTAAATCTGACTTTATTTAACCGGCTACCCCTACATCCCGAAGTTAATCAAATTGTCGGAGATTTTACCGCCTCTCTACTTCTAGAAATTGCCAGTGCAGGGTGTAATAACTTCCTCGAACTAGCTCACCGCATCCAAACCCAACTGTGGGATGATTTAGACCATCGCTATTTCAGTGGTGTAGAGGTACTGCGTCTACTAGCGCGTCAGCAACAACGGGTGACAGAAGCCCTGATGCCTGTAGTGTTTACCAGCACCCTCACCCAAGATCATCAACAAACAGAAGATAAACGCCATTGGCAGGGTAACTTAATATACAGCCTTAGCCAAACCTCCCAAGTGTATTTTGACCATCAAGTAGGAGAAGTCGCCGGCGCATTAGTATTTAATTGGGACACCATTGATGAACTTTTCCCCCCAGGAATGTTAGATGAAATGTTCCGTTCCTACTGTAATTTCCTCAAACAGTTAGTAGAACCCGATACTAATAACATCCCCCTGCCCCCTGCCCCCTGCCCCCTGCCTCCTGCCCTCTGCCTTCACACCCTATTTTTTCAGCAGGTAGTAAAACAACCAAACCAGCCAGCAATTTTTACTACAGAACAAACCTTAACTTATCAACAGGTGAGCGATCGCGTCTGTCATCTTGCCGAACATTTACAACAATCAGGTGTAATTCCCAACCAATTAGTAGCAATTGTCATGGATAAAGGTGGGGAACAAGTAGTAGCAGCCTTAGCAATCCTCACTGCTGGTGCAGCCTACGTACCCATAGATCCACAATTACCAGCCCAGCGTCGTCTGCACCTACTACAAGAAACCCAAGCACAAATTATACTTACTCAGTCCTGGCTAGATAAAACTTTAGAATGGGCTGATAATCTAACTCGGATATGTGTTGATACTCTTGATGCACCACACCAAGCAACCATACCCACACCACAACAACAACCCACAGATTTAGCTTATGTAATTTACACATCCGGCTCAACGGGAACACCCAAAGGTGTAATGATTGATCATCAAGGTGCAGTCAACACCATATTAGATATTAATCAACGCTTTGGTGTAACAGCAAATGACCGAGTTTTAGCGGTGTCATCCCTGAGTTTTGATTTATCCGTGTATGACATCTTTGGTATTTTAGCGGCTGGCGGAACAATCATCATTCCTGATAGCGGTAATGATCCCACCCATTGGATGCAGTTAATCAAGCAATATCAGGTAACAATTTGGAACTCAGTTCCCGCCCTGATGCAGCTTTTAGTTGACACCTCACCTACCCAAAACCAGACACTCCGCCTAATTTTACTCAGTGGTGATTGGATTCCTTTAACATTACCCGAACGCATTTGTAGCCAATTCAATCATCCGCAAATTATTAGTTTAGGTGGTGCAACAGAAGCATCTATTTGGTCAATTTTCTACCCTATATGCGAAATCGATCCGAATTGGAAAAGTATTCCCTACGGTTATTCTCTTACTAATCAACAGGTTTACGTCCTTAACCATTCCCTAGAAACCTCTCCTCCCTGGGCTATAGGCGAAATTTACATCGGTGGTTTAGGAGTTGCTAAAGGTTATTGGCAAAATCCAGAATTAACGGCGGAAAAGTTTATTAATTGGGAACTGGAGACTGGGAAAATAAATAACCCTACTCCCATTTATAAAACTGGTGATTTAGGACGCTACTTACCTAATGGGACAATAGAATTTTTAGGAAGAGAAGATTTTCAAGTTAAAGTTAATGGCTATCGAATTGAGTTAGGAGAAATTGAAGCAGCTTTACAACAACATCCAGCCATAAACCAAGCCGTTGTGACAACTGCGGGAAATACACCATCTCAACAACATTTAGTTGCTTATTTGGTGTTAGAACCAGAAGTAATTGTCAGCCAAAACATTCTTAATTCTTCCTCCCAACTTGATTTTAAACTACAACAAAAGGGAGTCAGGAAATTTTATCCTGGGGTGCATTCTGTAGCTTTACCTGGAGTTAAAACTTCTAAAGTCAATTTACGACGACAAAGTTACCGACAGTTTTTAGCAGAAACCGTACCTCTAAATGCCTTGGGTGAACTTTTAGAATGTTTGCAAATGCAGCAATTAGAAAACTCTCCTCTGCCAAAATATCGCTATGCTTCTGCTGGTAGTTTATATCCAGTCCAAACATATATTTATATCAAACCCCATCAAGTTGAAAATTTAGCTGCTGATTTTTATTACTACCATCCCCAACAACATCAACTTATCCAATTAAGTGATGCTATAAATATTGATAGCAGTATCTATGGCATCAATCAAGAGATTTTTACAGCCGCAGCATTTTCTATATTTTTAATTGGTGACTTACAAGCAATTTCACCAGTTTACGGAGATAAAGCCAGGGATTTCTGTTTGCTGGAAGCGGGTTATATAGGTCAACTATTAATGGAAACTGCCCCAAATCAAAACTTAGGTCTGTGTCCCATTGGTGATTTAGAATTTGATGCTATCCGTGAACATTTCGCTTTAAATGAACAACAAATATTCTTGCATGGTTTTGTTGGTGGGACTATCGATCCCAGTTGGAAAAATCTTTGGCTATCACCAGAAACTTCTTCAAACAAAATCACAAAAACCGAATTAGTTACCCAAAAATTACGGCAATTCCTCCAACAAACATTGCCAGAATATATGATACCTAGCCTCTATATTCCCCTAGAAGCCCTACCATTAACAGCCAATGGCAAAATTGACCGCCGTGCTTTACCCCAGCCAGAATATCAATTTATTCAGTTTGAACAGCCTATTATACCTCCCTCTACGGAATTAGAAATAGCACTAGCTCAACTATGGGAATCTATTTTAAATGTAGAAGTTTCAAGTATTCACAATAATTTCTTTGAATTAGGAGGTAATTCATTATCAGCAACTCAGATAATTACACAGATGCGGCAAAATTTCCAACTTGATTTACCCATTCGGGAATTTTTCCTCAAGCCTACATTAACAGCACAAGCTGAATTAATCAAGCATCAGTGGGAATCTAGAAAAGAAATTACAATTGAACCTATTGAAAGTATTAATCCTCAAAAATTACTGGCAAATTTAGATGAACTTTCAGACGAAGAAGTGGAGATGTTACTTCAAAAAATGCAGTTAGAAGAGGGTGATTAATTTCACGCAGAGAGATACTTTTGAGATGAAAATTAAAAACTTAATCTCCTAAACTCTCATTCTCTGCGCCTCTGCGTGAGACAAAAATAAAAATCTTATTTTAGTTGAGTAAACTATGAATATTTCTACATCACAAAAACGCCAACTATTAGCAAAACTGCTACAACAAAAAGTAGCTAAACAAAATTTTCCGCTTTCTTTTGCTCAAAAAAGATTGTGGTTTCTCGATAAATTACAACCAGGATTATCTGTTTATAATATACCTGCGGCTTTGCGGTTGACGGGTAATCTCGATCTGACTCGTTTAGAGCAAAGTTTACAGTCAATTGTGTTACGTCATGAGATTTTACGCACCAGTTTTACTGTAATTAATGATGAACCTGTACAGAATATTGCTGCAAATTTAAAACTAACTTTACCTTTAATTGATTTGCGGGAATTATCACAACAAAATCAAACAGCAGAAGTTATACAGCAAGCTAAGTTACTTACAGAACAACCGTTTCAACTTACAGAAGCGCCTTTATTACGTGTTGCGTTACTACAACTGTGTAATACTGAATTTGTGTTGATTTTGGTGATGCACCACATTATTACAGATTACTGGTCATTTCGTGTTTTAGTACGGGAATTAATATCAATTTATCAAGGTCAAACCTTAGCAGAATTACCAATTCAATTTGCAGATTTTGCAACTTGGCAACAAAAATGGTTACAAAGTGAAGCTAGAACAACTCAATTATTATACTGGCAAAAGCAACTGCAAAATTGTCCCTGTGAATTGTCTCTCCCTACAGATTATTCACGCAAAGCCATACAGACTTTTAGAGGTGCGCGGCTATTTTTCACTTTATCACCAGAATTATCTGAGCAATTGCAGCGACTCAGCCAACAGCATAATTCTACAGTTTTTATGACGCTGTTAACAGCATTTAATATTTTATTATATCGCTACAGTGGACAAGATGATATATTAGTTGGTTCTACGGTTACTAGCCGCGATCGCAAAGAAATTGTCAATCTCATAGGTCTATTTGTTAATAATCTCATATTTCGCAGCAATTTATCTGGTAAACCCAGTTTTATTGAACTTCTCAACCAAGTCAAAGAAACAGTTTTAGGCGCATTATCTCATCAAGAATTGCCCTTTGAAGATTTGGTAGAACAACTACAACCAGAGAGAAATTTAAGTCAAAATCCTCTATTCCAAGTCATGTTTGTTCTCCATAACACACCCAGCCAAACTATAACCTCACCTGATTTAAAAATCGAACCAGTAGAAACAGAACATTTCACATCTCGGTTTGATATCAGCTTGGATATGTACGAAACCCCAAGAGGTTTAAGGGGAACTTGGGAATACAGTACAGAATTATTTCAACCTACAACTATTGAACGTTTAAACGAGCATTTCCAAACCTTATTATCAGGAATTGTCCTCAACCCAGAACAATCCATCGTTGAATTACCATTATTAACACAAAAAGAGCAAAACTTACTCACACAGTGGAACGATACATTTACAGATATACCCAATTTAAGCGTCCATGAATTATTCAGTCAACAAGTAACTAAAACCCCAGATAAAATTGCCGTTATTTTTGGCGATGAATCCCTAACTTATCAACAACTCGAACAAAAAGCCAATCAACTAGCCGATGATTTGCAAAACTTGGGAGTACAAGCAGAAACACGAGTAGGAATTTATTGCGATCGCTCCCTAGAAATGGTAATTTCGCTATTAGCAGTCCACAAAGCCGGCGGTGCTTACATTCCCCTCGATCCCAGCTATCCCCAAGAGCGCTTACAATTTATAATTAACGACTCAAAAATATCAATCTTAATAACTCAAACATCCTTATTAAATAACCTACCAAAAATAGAGGGAATAGAGTTAAATACACCTCTCAAAACTCCTCTCTGCGCGCCAGTTGCTTCAAGTCGGGAAACCCGCCCAACGCACTGGCTTGCCTCTGCGCCTCTGCGTGTTAGCGTAGCGGGGCGTAGCCCGATAAAAATCATCCCCCTAACCAGCGACAAAACCAGTGACTTCCCACACCCCCAGCAACTCGCCTACCTAATTTACACATCCGGCTCAACCGGAACACCCAAAGGCGTGCAAATTTTGCACAGAAGCTTGAGTAACTTCTTAATCGCAATGTCCAAAACACCAGGACTAACAGCAGCAGATAACCTCCTAGCTGTAACCACCCTAGCCTTTGACATTGCAGCCTTAGAGATTTTCCTACCCTTAACAGTAGGTGCGTGTTTAGTCCTAGTAGAAAGGGATGTCACCCTAGATGGAGAGAGATTAGCACAAGCGATCGCCAAACATCAAATCACCGTCATGCAAGCCACACCCGCCACCTGGAGGTTACTAATAGCCAGTGGTTGGGAAGGTAAGCAAGACTTAAAAATTCTCTGTGGTGGAGAAGCATTAGATAACACCCTAGCGCACCAACTATTATCCTGCACCCAAGAAGTCTGGAATCTATACGGACCAACAGAAACAACCATTTGGTCAGCAGCCCAAAAACTCAGTATAGATGAACCTGTCACCATCGGTCATCCCATAGCCAACACCCAATTTTACGTCCTAGACGAGCATTTACAACCCCTCCCCATAGGAGTACCCGGAGAATTATATATTGCTGGAGATGGACTAGCCAGAGGATATTGGCAACGCCCAGACCTAACAGCAGAAAGATTTCTCCTTAAAACTCCTCCTCTCTGCGCCTTTGCGCCTTTGCGTGAGAATACCCTATACAAAACAGGCGATCGCGTCCGCTACCTAAGAGATGGTAAACTCGAATACTTAGGCAGACTAGATAATCAAATCAAAATCAGAGGATTTCGCATTGAACTAGGAGAAATAGAAGCAGTATTAACAGAACATCCCGCAGTCACCCAAGCAGTAGTCACAGTCAGAAAAGAAGAACCTCCCTTAGTAGCCTACATAGTCCTCAACTCTCAGGATGCGGAAGTCAATGATTTACAAATATTCCTAGCCAACAAACTACCCAGATATATGATTCCTGGGATATTTGTCACATTAGCAGCCTTACCCCTCACACCTAATGGTAAAGTTGACCGTAAAGCCTTACCTGCTCCCGACCCAAAATCCTTTAAAAACGAAAATGAAGGTATTCTCACCCCAACAGAGGAAGTTTTAGCGAGTATTTGGGCTGCGGTGTTGGGTGTCGAATCGGTGGGTATTGAAGATAACTTCTTTGATTTAGGTGGTCATTCCCTCCTAGCTACGCGGTTAATTTCCCAAGTGCGGCAGGTATTTGGTGTAGAGTTGCCTTTGCGTCATCTGTTTGAAAGTCCCAGGATTGCAGATTTGGCGCGGGTAATTGCCCAAAGTCACAGGGAAACTAGCCCTATATTGCCTATTCCTCGCACTGATAATTTACCTCTATCCTTTGCCCAGCAACGTTTTTGGGTTTTGGCACAGTTGGAACCAAACAGCATCGCCTATAATATTCCTCTGGCTGTACAAATTCAGGGCGATATTGATGTGGGTATTTTGCAAGCCAGTTTTGCAGAAGTAGTCCGACGACAGGAAATGTTACGGGCGAGTTTCTCAAGTTTGGATGGACAGCCTGTTTTAAGGATTGCTGATGTTTGTGATGTCCAGATACCAGTAATTGATTTGCAGGGATTACCGGAATTTGAGCAACAGCAACAGGTGCAGGAGTTGGCGCGAAATCAGGCGCAGCAGCCTTTTGATTTGGCTGGTTTGTTGTGGCGGGTGCGGTTGGTAAGATTGGGGGAGGGGAATCAGGTTTTGTTGTTGACTTTGCATCATATTATTGCTGATGCTTGGTCTGTAGGGTTGTTGGTTCGGGATGTTTTTCACGCAAAGGCGCAAAGGCGCAAAGCTGAATTTTCAGAGGATTTGGAAAACCCCTCTCCAAACCTCTCCCCTGCAAGGAGAGAGGCTTTAACTTTTCCCCCTTCCCTTGTAGGGAAGGTGGTTAGGGGGTTAGGTCATAACAAAGTGGAGAGGATTCAGTATGTGGATTTTGCTTTTTGGCAGAGGGAGTGGTTGCAAGGAAGGGTTTTAGAGGAGCATTTGGAGTATTGGCGGGGACAGTTGGAGTCTGCACCTGTGATGTTGGAATTGCCTACTGATTATCCGCGTCCGGCTGTACAGTCTTTTCGGGGTGCTGTGTATGGGTTTGATATTTCGGCGGAATTGACTCAGGGTTTGAAGGGTTTGAGTCGGATTTCTCACAGCACTTTGTTTATGAGTTTGTTGGCTGTTTGGAATGTGCTGTTATATCGTTACAGTGGTAGTGATGATATTGTAGTTGGTAGTGCGATCGCTAATCGTAATCGAGCTGAAACGGAAGGGTTAATTGGTTGTTTTGCGAACACTCTGGCTTTACGCACTGATTTAAGTGAAAATCCTAGTTTTATGACTTTGTTGGCACGGGTACGGGCGACGGCTTTGGGTGCTTATGCCCATCAGGATTTACCTTTTGAACAATTGGTAGAAGTTCTCCAACCTGTGCGATCGCTCAGTTATACGCCAATTTTTCAAGTCATGTTGGTGTTGCAAAATTTACCTTTGCCAGAGTTAGATATGGCGGGAGTGCAATGGCAAATAATTGATGCCGATAGTGGTACAGCTAAATTTGACCTGACTTGGGTAGTGAGCGAAACTTCCCAGGGGTTAAGTTGTAAGTTGGAATATAATACTGATATATTCGCAGCGACAACAATTGAGCGTTTAGCGGGACATCTAGAAACTTTACTAGAAGCTGTAGTGGCAAATCCGCAGCAACCTATCAGCCAACTACCGTTATTGACTATTGCAGAAAAACAGCAATTAGCACAATGGAACGAAACTCAACGCCAATATCCTCAGCAGTGTTTACATCAGTTATTTGAGGCACAGGTTACAGAAACACCTGAACGTATAGCCGTTGTTTGGGGTGAAGAACAGCTAACATACCAAGAATTAAACACCAAAGCCAATCAACTCGCCGCTCATCTGCAAAGTTTAGGTGTCCAGTCAGAAGTACCTGTAGGGATTTGCGTTGACCGTTCCCTAGATATGATTATCGGCTTATTGGGTATTCTCAAAGCAGGTGGTGCTTACGTTCCCCTCGACCCCACCTATCCCGCAGCCAGATTAGCATTAATTATTCAAGATGCCCAAATGCAGGTGTTACTCACCCAGCAACAGCAATTAAGCAAATTACCCCAACTCCAAATCCCCATAGTTTGCCTAGATTCCCCAATCCCCAATCCCCAGTCCCCAATCCCTAATCCCCAATCCCCATCCAACCTCGCCTACATTATCTACACTTCTGGTACTACTGGCATTCCCAAAGGAGTCGCCATCACCCACCAAAGCCCAGTTACACTCATGTATTGGGCGCGAGAGATTTACTCAGCAGCAGAATTAACAGGTGTTTTAGCTTCCACCTCAATTTGTTTTGACCTCTCAGTATTTGAAATTTTCGTTCCTCTGAGTTGGGGAGGTTGCGTGATCCTTGCCGATAATGCCCTACAATTACCGGAATTATCAGCCGCAGCACAAGTTACGTTAGTAAATACAGTCCCCTCAGCAGCCAGAGAACTCCTGCGTTTAAATGGCATTCCCTCATCAGTAAAAACGGTAAATTTAGCCGGCGAACCTTTACCAAAATCTCTTGTAGACGAACTCTATCAACAATCGACAATTCAGCGAGTATATAATCTTTACGGCCCTTCCGAAGATACCACTTATTCGACTTTTACCCTTGTTCCTCCACACAGCCAACAAACACCGACAATTGGTAAACCCATCGCCAACACTCAAGTTTATATCCTAGATCAAAATCTCCAAACCGTTCCCATTGGTGTACCCGGTGAAATTTACCTCAGTGGTGCTGGGTTAGCACGGGGATATTGGCAACGTCCAGAATTGACCGCAGAAAGGTTTATAGGAAATATACCCCTCCCCAACCCTCCCTTTGGTAAGGGGAGGGTGTCCGATAGGACGGGTGGGGTATTTTATAAAACAGGCGATCGCGCTCGTTATCTTCCCGATGGTAATATTGAATATCTAGGTCGCTTAGATCATCAAGTCAAACTGCGCGGTTTTCGCATTGAATTAGGAGAAATCGAAGCAGTACTCAACCAACATCCACAGGTAACACAGGCTTTAGCAATAGTTCGTAACGATACCCCCGAACATAGCCGTTTAGTTGCTTATGTTGTCGCCAAACCAGACCTCCAAACAGCAGAATTGCGTCAATTTTTGGCAGAGAAACTACCTGCTTATATGTTACCAACCGCCTTCGTTATCCTAGAAACTTTACCTTTAACCGCTAATGGTAAAATAGACCGTCAAGCTTTGCCCATACCTGATGTATCCCCTGTCAACACCACAGCAACCGCACCGAGGACACCCATAGAACAACAATTAGTTAACATCTGGAGTCAGGTATTAGGGATTGCATCTATCAGCATTCACGATAACTTCTTTAGCTTGGGTGGTGATTCCATTCTAGCGATTCAAGTAGTAGCCAAAGCAAATCAGCAAAACTTGGCATTGCGTCCCCGGCAGATGTTCCAATATCAAACAGTGGCAGAACTAGCAGCCATTGTAGACACCAAGATCATCTTACCCAGTGACCAAGCACCAGTGACAGGAGAAATTCCCTTAACTCCCATTCAGCACTGGTTTTTTGAGCAAAATCTGGTAGATGCACATCATTGGAATCAAGCCATACTTTTAGAAGTACACCAATCTCTCAACCCTGATTACTTACGGCAAGCATTAGATCAACTACTAGCACATCATGATAGCTTGCGTTCTCACTTTACAAAAACCCCCGATGGTTGGCGACAATTTGCAGCAACAAATCCAGTCCCCCTCCTCGCTTGCGGGGAGGGGCTAGGGGTGGGGTTTCATCATATTGATCTATCAGACTTAGCAATTCTCACCCCAGAAAAAGTATCAGAAACCATAACCAATATTGCCAATGACTTACAAGCCAGCTTTGATCTAGAAACACCGCCATTGCTGCGTATCGCCTATTTTAACCTTGGTAAAAACCAAAATAATCGCTTACTCCTCATCTTCCATCACTTAATCATTGATGGCATCTCTTGGCGAATATTTCTCGAAGATTTGCAACTAGCATATCAGCAACTTAGCCAAAAACAGCAAATAAAACTCCCACCAAAAACCACATCTTACCAACAGTGGGCGGTCAAACTTCAAGACTACACCTGGACAGGCGATTTACAACCAGCATTTAACTACTGGACATCTCCCCTTTGGCAGCAAATACCACCTTTACCCGTAGATTATGCCCCAGGTGCTAATACAATGGCAGATGTAGAAACTTACTCTACATTTTTAACAGTTCCAGACACCCAAGCCTTACTTCAAGAAGTTCCCAACGCCTACCACACCCAAATCAACGACATTTTATTAACAGCACTAGCACTAGCCTTTCAAGATTGGACAGGTGAAAATCGTCTGTTAGTAGAACTAGAAGGACATGGCAGAGAAGATTTGTTTCCAAATATAAATTTATCTAGGACAATGGGTTGGTTTACAAACCTATTTCCGGTATTATTAAATATAACTCCATCTTCTGATTTAGGGGTTTACCTCAAAACAATCAAAGAACAACTGCGGCAAATTCCAGACCGTGGTATTAGCTATGGATTGCTACGTTATCTAGCATCCCCAACAATTCAAGCTACCCTCAAATCAATACCTTTACCACAAATCAGATTTAACTATCTAGGACAATCTGACCAAATCTTCTCAGATAATTCCCTATTCACCCCAGCGCGTGAACTTATCGGACACAGCCGGAGTCCCAAAGGAAATCGCAACACTTTAATTGAAATCAACAGTATCATCACAGGAGGAAAACTGCGATGTGATTGGACTTACAGTCAAAAAATACATCAAACTCAAACCATCACAACCTTAGCAGACAACTATCAACAAATACTACTGTCCCTAATTCAACATTGTGTCACCCCGAATATTAGCGGGTTTACCCCCTCTGATTTCCCACAAATGGATTTCACCCAAGATGAACTTGATAACTTGTTGGGAAAATTGTAATAAATATCTCTCAAACTCTTACTCTCTGCGCCTCTGTGCCTCTGCGTGACACAAACTAAATATTTACATCACAACATCAAAACCAAGAATCATGCAACCTGTGGATAAACGCCAAAATATAGAAAACATCTATCCCCTCTCTCCCATGCAGCAAGGAATGCTATTTCATACCTTGTTAACACCACAAGTAGGCGTGTATGTACCACAAGTTTGCTTATATCTGGAAGGAAAACTAGATGTAAATAATTTACAAACTGCATGGAATCAAGTTGTGAAAAATCATGCAGCTTTACGCACAGCCTTTTATTGGGAACAGCGAGATAAACCTTTCCAAGTTGTATTTCGGCAAGTAGAAATTCCTTGGAATTTTATTGATTGGCAAGGAATACCAGAGGCAGAAATTAAGGTAAAATTAGAGGAGTATTTCCAGAGCGATCGCACTTTAGGATTTGACCTCAAAGAACCGCCATTAATGCGTTTTACTCTCATTGAGCTATCAGATATTAAACATATTCTTATTTGGACACAGCACCATTTAATTCTTGATGGCTGGTCATCAGCATTAGTAATTAAAGAAGTTTGGCAAAATTATTATAACTCCCCATTTTACTATCCTAATTTTCGCCCATACAGTGACTACATCGCCTGGTTACAGCAACAGGATAAAATCGCAGCTAAACAATTCTGGCAAAAGCAACTTCAAGGATTCACCACACCTTCTTATCCCCTGTCTTTTACAAGAAGCGAAAGCAATAACTTCACACCCCAAGAACAACACCGCAACCTCACCCCTAGTCAAACCACTTCTTTACAACAGTGGGCAAAACAGCAACAATTAACCCTAAATACTCTTTTACAGGCTGCTTTTGCTATATTATTAAGTCGTTATTGCAACACCACAGATGTAGTATTTGGTGCAACCTCTTCAGGACGACCCGCAAATCTAGCTGGTGTAGAATCAATGGTAGGGTTATTTATCAACACCTTGCCGGTGCGAGTGCAAGTCTCTGCGACAGAGAATTTAGTTGCATGGTTACAAAAATTACAAGCACAACAAGCAGAAGCTTTAGACTATGAATACACATCTCTCTTAGAAATTCAAGAATGGAGTGAACTTTCACAGGGAACTTCACTATTTGATAGTATTTTAGTATTTGAAAATTATCCCGTTGATACATCGGCAATTCCAGAAAATCAAGAATTACGTATTGTTGATATTCAATCTTTGGAGTGGACAAGTTTCCCCTTAACTGTGTTGGTTTCTATGGGAAATCAATTGTCATTGAAGGTGAAATATGACTGCAACAGATTTACAGATCGTACTATTACTCAATTATTAGAGCATTTCTGTATTGTGTTATTAGGAATGAGTCAACCAAACCAAACTGTAGGAAACTTACCTTTATTAACTCAGCAGGAATACGAAACCATTCATCAATGGAATCAAACAGAAGCATATTATCCCCCAGAATCTATTCATCAACAATTTGCCGCCCAGGTAGAACGCACACCAGATAATATTGCTGTAGTGTTTGAGGATAAACAACTTACTTATAGAGAATTAAATCAACGCGCCAATCAATTAGCCCATTATTTACAAACATTGGGAGTGCAACCGGAAATCCCCGTGGGGATTTATATTGAACGTTCCTTAGAAATGGTTATTGGGATATTAGGTATCCTCAAAGCTGGAGGTTGTTATGTTCCCCTTGACCCCGTTTATCCCGCTTCTAGATTAACATATATCATTGACGAAACTAATATTTCAGTATTATTAACACAATCATCTTTATTAGACAAATTACCTAATTATGACGGCAAAAGTCTTGCTTTAGATACAGATTGGCAGGAAATATCTCAGACATCTGAAAATAATACCACTACATTAGTTAATCCTGAGAATGCAATTTATATCATATATACCTCTGGTTCTACTGGAACACCCAAGGGAGTGATTAATACTCATAGAGGTGTTAGTAATCGGTTGTATTGGATGCAGCAACAGTATAATTTAGAGATAGGAGAACCAGTTTTACAAAAAACACCCTTTAGTTTTGATGTTTCAGTATGGGAATTTTTCTGGACATTACTTAACGGTGGTTGTCTAGTAATGGCTAAACCAGAAGGACACCAAGATACAAATTATTTATTAGAGATTATTGAACAGCAACAAATTACTACATTACATTTTGTGCCGGCAATGTTGGGAGTGTTTTTAGAAGAACCAAATTTAACTGAACGTTGTCGCAGTGTGAAGCGGGTAATTTGTAGCGGTGAAGCATTATCAATAGAAATACAAAATCGCTTTTTCCAGCGTTTAAATAATACAGAATTACATAATTTATATGGACCGACAGAAGCCGCAATTGATGTAACATATTGGCAATGTCAACCTACCAATGATTTACATACAGTTCCTATCGGTCGTCCTATTTCTAATACACAAATTTACCTTTTAAATGACTATTTACAACCAGTCCCTTTAGGTGTCCCTGGTGAAATTTACATCGGTGGTGTCGGAGTCGCACGGGGTTATTGGAATCGTCCAGATTTAACGGCGGAAAGATTTATTAAAAATGCACCCCACCCTAACCCTCCCCTTATAAAGGAGAGGGAACTAAATTTTCCGGTTTCCCTCCTTTCTGCTACTTCCCTCTATAAAACAGGCGACCTTGGTCGTTATTTGCCTGATGGTAATTTGGAATACTTAGGGCGATTAGATAATCAGGTAAAAATTCGGGGATTGAGAATTGAGTTAGGTGAAATTGAAGAGGTACTAAATCAACATCCTGATATTCAACAAACAGTTGTGATTTTGGACTCCAAATTCCCTGAAAATCAGCGTTTAGTTGCTTATGTAGTGCGTTCTTCAACCAGCACCGAGTCAGAATCTTTCACTCAGGAATTACAGAAATTTCTGTTATCTCAATTACCAGAATATATGCTGCCCTCCGTATTTATAATGATGTCAGCTTTACCTTTGTTGCCTAACGGTAAAATCAATCGTCAGGCTTTACCTCAACCTGAGACTATACGCCATGCTAATCAAGCATATCTTGCACCCCGTAATTCTACAGAAACGCTGGTTGCTAATATTTTGGCGGATGTGTTGCGACTGGAACGCATGGGAGTAGATGAAAACTTTTTTGAATTGGGGGGAAATTCCCTCTCAGCAATTCGGGTAACATCACGACTGAGGGAGGCTTTTCAATTGGATTTACCTTTACATAGTGTGTTTGAAAAACCAACAATTGCTGGACTTGCAGAACGAATTGAAATTCTACAACAAACTATTCAACAAATGCAAACTACCCCATCTGATCAACCGGGGCGTAAGGAGATTTCGCTATGAAGACAATAGAAAAGTTTCTGGCACACCTTTATAGCCTAGATGTGAAACTGTGGATAGAAGATGCTAATTTGCGGTGTAGTATTCCTGAAGATGTGCTGACGGATGAACTTGGGGTAGAATTGCGATCGCGCAAATCGGAAATTATCAACTTTTTACGTCAAGCTAAGTCATCTACAAATTATACACAAGCAATTACACCAATAGAACGCAAAAGCAATCTTCCTCTATCTTTTGCTCAACAAAGATTATGGTTTTTAGAACAATTACAACCTGATAGTTATACTTATAATTTACCCACAGCAGTCAGATTGACGGGGATTTTGGATGTTGCAGTGTTAGAGCGATCGCTAAATACAATTATCCAACGTCATGAGGTATTACGCACACAATTTAAAACTGTAAATGGCAATCCTATTTTACAAATTCAGCCGAGTGTCACACTTCCCCTGGCTGTGATTGATTTACAAACTTTCAATCTCCTTGAACAAGATGAAGAAGTCCGTAATTTGGCTTTAAAAGAAGCACAAACACCCTTTAATTTAGCCACGGATGTATTATTGCGGGTGAAAATTCTTCGACTAGCTAAAGATGAAAACGTAGTGTTATTTACCATGCACCACATCGTCTCTGATGGTTGGTCAATGGAAATATTAATTAAGGAATTAGCAACCCTATATACTGCTTTTAGTACCAATCAACCATCACCCTTACCAGAGTTAGCAATTCAGTACGTTGATTTTGCAGTTTGGCAAAGACAATGGTTACAAGGAGAAGTTTTAGAAACTCAACTAGACTATTGGCGACAACAGTTAAGTGGTATCCTGCCAGTATTACAATTACCCACCGACTATCCCCGTGGAAGAGTGCAAACATTTCGGGGTGCAATTGAGTCTTTTTCCCTTTCTTCAAAGTTGAGTCAAGACATCATCAAATTGGCAAAAAATGCAGGTGTCACCCCTTTTGTTACTCTCCTCACAGCTTATAAAATTCTCCTACACCGCTACACTGGACAGACAGATATTCTTGTCGGGACTCCCGTAGCTAATCGTCATCGTCGGGAAATTGAAAGTTTAATTGGCTTTTTTGTCAACACATTAGTATTGCGAACAAATTTAGCTGATAATCCCAGTTTTCAGAATTTATTGCAACAGTTAAAAAATAGCACTTGGCAAGCTTATGATCATCAGGATATACCTTTTGAGAAATTAGTAGAAGTCCTACAACCGGAAAGAGATTTAAGCTTTAATCCTCTATTTCAGGTAAAATTTCGCTTAGAAAATGCCCCTACAGAAAAATTGGAATTACCGGGATTAACTCTCACACCTCTAAATCGGACAGAAGCAAGTGCCAAACTAGATTTAAGTTTGGATATGTACGAGACATCAGCAGGTTTTGTAGGTGCATTTGAATATAACCGAGATTTGTTTGCACCAGAGACAATTAGCCGGATGGTAGGGCATTTTCAAACGCTATTAACAGCGATTATCGAGAACCCAAAACAACAGATTTCTGAATTACCATTACTGACAGAAAGTGAAAAGCAAAAAATCCTCATTGATTGGAATCAAACTGAGGTAGAATTTCCCCGTCATTTAACCTTTCAAGACTTATTTGCAGCGCAGGTAGAAAAGACACCGGATGCAGTAGCGGTAATATTTGAAAATCAGTGTCTTACTTATAGAGAACTCAATCAAAAAAGTAATCAAGTTGCTCATTATCTCAAAGAAAAAGGAGTGAAACCAGAGATAATTGTGGGATTATGTGTAGATCGTTCCCCTTTAATGATCATCGCTTTACTTGGTATTCTTAAAGCTGGAGGTGCGTATCTTCCTCTTGACCCCAATTATCCCCCAGAACGATTGGGATATATGTTGGCTGATTCCCAAGTTCCGATTTTGCTGACACAAGCAAATCTCAAACTTCCCACTCCTCAAAATTATGAAATAATCTATTTAGATACAGATTGGGAAATAATTTCTCAATGCAGTATAGAGAATCCAAAAAGTGAAGTTACACCAGAAAATTTAGCTTATTTAATCTATACTTCTGGTTCTACTGGTAAACCGAAAGGCGTTTTAATTCCCCACATTGGTTTAACAAACCTCACACAACATAAAATACAAGTTTGTGATGTTCATCCTGGTGATTGTGTACTGCAATTTTTCTCTATCAGCTTTGATGCTTCCATTCCCGAAATCATCATGGCCTTGGGAAGTGGTGCTAAACTTTGTCTAGCCAAATCAGAATCTTTACTACCAGGAGAAACCTTACGTAAACTATTACGAGAAAACGCAGTTACTCATATTACCATCACTCCCTCAGCCCTATCTTTACTTCCTTCAGCAGACTTACCACATTTGCGAATGGTACTCGTAGGAGGAGAAGCACCATCTCCTGAATTAATCGCCAAATGGTCAGAAGGAAGACGCTTTATTAATGCTTATGGCCCAACAGAAGTAACAGTCAACGCCAGCATGGTACTTTGTGGAAATGGTCATCCTTTGCTTCCTACAATTCGCCCCAGCGCCAACAAACAACTATATATCTTAGATAATTATTTACAACCAGTTCCTATTGGTGTAATTGGTGAACTTTATATTAGTGGAATTGGTTTAGCAAGAGGCTATTTAAATCGCCCAGATTTAACAGACCAAAGATTTATATCAAACCCCTTTAATCACTTTAATAATCAATCCAGTCCCCCTCCTCGCTTGCGGGGAGAGGCTAGGGGTGGGGTGTTATTAGTAGGAGAAGAATCGCGTTTATATAAAACTGGCGACCTTGCTTGTTACTTACCAGATGGTCGAATTAGACTGTTAGGAAGAATTGATGATCAAGTAAAAATTCGTGGCTTTCGCATTGAACCGCAAGAAGTAGAAACAGTATTATGTCAACATCCTGCGGTACGGGCTGGAGTCGTAATTGTCCGCGAAGATCAACCAGGAGAAAAACGTTTAGTTGCTTATGTTGTTGCTAATGAAATTGACTCTTTAAAAGAAGTTTTAAAATCTTCCTTGAATGAAGAAATTTCTTTCCTTTCTTCTCCCACTCCTTCCGACTTGCGTCGCTTTATGCGAGAGAAGTTACCAGAGTATTTAGTACCTGCGGCGTTTGTAGTATTAACCGATTTACCTCTAACACCTAATGGGAAAGTAGATATTCCTTCTCTTCCTCTACCAGAACGAGTTTTATCAAATGCTGAATTTATCGCTCCCCGGACAGAAATTGAAACGCAATTAGCTGATATTTACGCCCAAATACTCAAGTTAGAAAAAGTGAGTATTGACGATGATTTCTTTGAATTGGGAGGACATTCTTTAATTGCAACCCAATTAATTGCCCAAGCTTTACAAGTGTTTCAAGTTGAATTAACTGTAATGGATTTGTTTGATGCACCGACGGTAGCAGGTATGGCGGAACGAATTTTGCAAAGACAACTAACAACGCAAATTTCAATGATTTCTGATACCGCAAATGATGAACGGGAGGAGTTTGAAATTTAACTATGAATCAATTAATGTATCTTAAACCCAATGTCATTGTAGAACCACTTTTTAATCAGTGGTATGCTTGGTCATATCTAATTTCTCCCGCCACAGCCGCAATGTATATTGCTAATTCTCATATACCAATTATGCAATCTTTTTTGGCTGCGCCCCAAGTACATCAAGATACTTTAAAAAATCCGGCGATGATTGGCGGACCTTTTATCAATCATGATTTTAATCGAGTGGAGAATATTCGATTATTACTAGAAACAACCCAAAAACAACAAGCACAACTTTTAGAACTAGCGCAAGCAATTGAAGACTTAGAAAAACTCTTGGCTAAACATAGTCATGGTTATTCATTAGAACCTTTATATGCTCAAATTCCAGCAGCATTAAAAGGATATGTAGAACTGGTGCAGGACAGTAATAGTTATCCTTCCATTCGCTTTATTGAAGGGCTACTATATCGCAGTTCATATTACAATCCTGCCAATCAATCGGTGAATTTGTATTTAGGTGATGGAGATAAAAGGGCTTTTGTTTTGAGTACACCGCGCTTACCAGATGAGCAAAGTATACACCTGAAGATGGCTTTTAGCGATCGCACTTTTGACCAACTTTTCCAAATGCGTCACACTCCCCACCCCTACAACGATATTCGAGACACCCTAAAAATTCAACCCCACCAAGAAAACCTATTTGCAGACTTTTTCACCACCACACCCCCCAACCAACAACCAGACTACAACGGGGAAGCTGTCCGAGTTCGTTATTTTGGTCATGCGTGCGTTTTAGTTCAAACCGAATCTATTAGTATTCTTTGCGATCCAATTATTAGTTATCCCGATGATTCTGGGGATAATCGTTACACTTATGAACATCTCCCCCCGGTGATTGATTATGTTCTCCTTACCCATAATCACCAAGATCATGTAATGTTAGAAACACTGTTGCAGTTACGCCACAAAATTAAAACTGTGGTCGTTCCTAAAAGCAATAAAGGAATATTAATTGACCCTTCCTTGAAATTGATGCTGCAACAAATTGGCTTTGAAAATGTCCAGGAAATTGATGAATTAGAAATAATTAATATTCCAGATGGTTACATAACCGGATTACCATTTTTAGGAGAACATGGAGATTTAAATATTGCTGCAAAAGCTGCCTATTTAATTAATCTCAAAGGAGGTTCAATTTTATGTGCAGCCGATTCTAATAATATTGAACCCCAACTGTACAACCACCTACAGCAAATCTTTGGAGATATAGATATCCTGTTCATCGGTATGGAATGCCAAGGTGCGCCTTATACATGGGCTTACGGAGCATTATTAACCAATAAAGTATCAAGAAAAATAGCCAAAACCAGAAGATTAGATGGTTCTGATAGTAGCAGAGCGATTGCCCTAGTGCAACAACTTCATCCCCAGCAAGTATACGTTTATGCAATGGGACAAGAACCTTGGCTAACATTCATCACCTCAATTACTTATACTTCTGAATCCAAAGCAATAATCGAATCTAACCAACTAATCGCATATTGTCATAGCCAAGAAATTCACAGCAAACGCCTCTTTGGTTGTGAAGAAATCTTTCTAACACCCAAGTCTAAAACCTCATCAATTTTAGGCAAAATTTCCCCTCAATCTCAACCATCATTACAACCCATAAATCAAACACAAACAGACAATACAATCCAAACATTCCTCACCGAATTGCAGCATTTAGATATTCGGATTTGGCTAGAAGATACCGACAGCATACCCAAACTAAGATGTAACGCTCCCAAAGGAGTTTTAAAACCCACATTAAAAACACAATTGCAGGAACGCAAAAACGAAATCATCGAATTTCTACAAAATGCTGAAAAGACAAAAGTAGAAATAGATTGGGAACAAGAAACCACCCTAGATCCTAATATTATTGCTCCTCCCGCATCTTCCTTATATTCCTTACCTTCCTCATTACTATTAACAGGTGCAACAGGATTTGTAGGCGCATTTTTATTGCGAGAACTACTAAACAAAACCACCGCCTCAATTTATTGTTTAATCAGAGCCGAAAATATTGAAACAGCAAAACAGAGAATCGTTAAAACCTTACAAGATTACCAAATTTGGGATAGCTTATACTCAGAAAGAATTATTCCCATAGTAGGGGACTTAGCCAAGCCAAAATTAGGACTATCTGCACTAGAATTTGCCAACTTAGCCAACCAAATAGACATAATTTATCACAATGGAGCGAGAGTAAATCACACAGAACCTTACAACCGATTAAAACCCGCCAACGTGTTAGGTACACAGGAAATTTTCAGACTAGCAAGCCAAAGCAAATTAAAACCCGTACATCTAATTTCCTCAACCAGCATTTTTGCAGAAAATAATAATAGTAATTTACAGGTAACAGAAGATGATAACTTAGATAAATATGGTATACCTATTGGTGGATATGCTCAGAGTAAATGGGCAGCCGAAAAATTAGCCATAAATGCTATAAACCGAGGAATACCAGTCAACATATACAGATTAGGAGCAGTTTCAGGAGATAGTAAAACCGGAGCATTTAATCAAGACGATTTTCTATATAAACTGCTTTTAGGCTACGTCGAATTAGGCAGTATACCAGATACATCCATGCCCTTAGAAATCTTACCAGTAGATTACGTCTGTAGTGCCATCATCGAACTATCAAAAATAGGATCAAACCATCAAATTTTCCATATCATCCAACCCAAACCCGTTTCCTCAGAGATTGTTTTTGAACAACTAAAAAAAATCGGCTTTCAAATTGAGAAAATTTCCTACCAACAATGGCGAAACAAAATATTAGAAATAGCCCAAAATTCCCCAGAACATATCTTATATCCCCTAATTCCCCTACTACCGAGACAGAGAACCACCAATGAATCACAACCCACTAATAAATTGCAAATTGACAACAGAAAAACCCAAAACATCCTCAATCAACTTATCACCCCATCCACCATAAACGAAAACCTAATACAAACCTACCTCTCCCACCTCATCCAACAAAACTTAATTCAAACAAAACTCCCCTCTTAAAACCTCTCTGCGCCTCTGCGCCTCTGCGTGAATAAAAATCATGATCTCCAACACACCAAACCATACAGAATACGACACTTGGGCTTGGCTATATAACCAAACAATGGGGCCAGAATATTGCCAAAACCAACTAAAACCCCTAGAAAAAATCCTCCTCCCCCGACTAAAACAAAACGCACAAATCCTAGACTTATGCTGTGGAACAGGACAATTAGTGCAGATTTTAATTAATCAAGGATATCAAATAACAGGCATAGATAACTCCACACAAATGTTAAATTATGCCCGTCAAAATGCACCCAACGGCAAATTTATCCTAGCAGATGCACGTCAATTTGAACTTCCCCCATCCTTCGACGCAGCATTTTCCACAAGTGCAGCCCTCAACCACATCATGACAATTCCCGAACTTCAGCAAGTATTTCAAAGAGTATATTTAGCCCTCAAAGATAACGGCTGGTTTCTCTTTGACATCAACCATCACCAACAAATGCAACGCTGGTGGAGAGGTAAAATAGTCGAAGGAGAAATCGAAAATAAATACGCTTGGATGCTGACACCAAATTATAACCCCGACGAACGTAAAGGCTACTTCCAAGTCACCATGTTCCAACAGAAAACCAAACCATCATCTACACTTTTATTGAGAACAATGTGGCGTTTATTTTACCCAATATTAAACCACCGACTTTTATACAAACTCCGAAGAAAACTCCTAACTGAATTTCAAGCCAAAGAAAAAAATTGGCAAAGAATGTCTGAAAAATACCCCGTCAGAGGACATATCCCCGAAGAAATCAAAACTGCATTAGAACAAACAGGTTTCACCGACATTCACATCCTCACCCTAGAAGGAAACCCCACAATAGACGATAGACACTCAGCCTATTTCCTATGTCGTAAACCCGTAAATATTTAAACTCCACTTACTTATAACCTTTCTTCCTTTGCGCCTAACGTACTTCGTACTTCGCTTCGCTGATGCGTGAAAAAAAACACCCATGACAACAACAAAAAACCCCCCACAACAGTATCTAGAAACATTCATCCAAAAATATACCCAACGCACCCAAGCGTCGAAAAACCTAGCCCAACAAAATCGCCAAATACTAGCAGATAAAACCTCAATTGGCATCAAATTCACCCCAGAAATCAAAGAACTTTGCTACCCCATTGCTGTAGAAAAATCCAACGGTTCTCGACTGTGGGATATTGATGGAAACGAATACATAGACATTCTTATGGGGTTAGGGACTAACTTATTTGGACATAACCCCCCATTCATCCAAACAGCCATCGCCGAACAACTACAACGAGGAATGCACATTGGTGTCCAAAATACAATAGCTGGAGAAGTAGCCCAACTCATCAGTGAATTAACAGGTGCAGAACGCGTCACCTTTAGCAACACAGGCACAGAAGCAGTCATGACAGCCGTGCGTATCGCCCGCGCCGCCACAAAACGCCCAAAAATAGCGATTTTCACCAACTCCTATCACGGACACTTTGACTCTGCACTTGTAAGGGCAACAATGACAGAATATGCCAAAAAAGCTGCTCGTCGCGTCATTACCGCCAAATCTGGTAGTTTACTCGGTAGATTAGCCGAACCAATTCAAGCCGTTTTTACAGCCAACCTCAACCCCAAAGCTGTACCCGCAGCCCCAGGTATTCCCAACAGTGCAGCTGCTGATGTGCTGATTTTAGAATACGGTAACGAACATTCCTTAAAGCTGATTCGCAAACACCGCCGAGAACTCGCCGCCGTCTTAGTCGAACCTGTACAAAGCCGTTTTCCCGAACTCCAACCCCGTGAATTTCTGCAACAGCTACGACAAATCACCCAAGAACTAGGAATAGCCCTAATTTTCGATGAAATGGTGACAGGTTTTCGCATTCACCCAGGAGGAGCGCAAGCACATTTTAGTGTAAAAGCAGACATTACCACATATAGCAAAATAGTTGGAGGTGGGCTACCACTTTCGGTAATTGCTGGCAAAGCCAGTTATATGAATTACATAGATGGTGGGCAATGGCAATTTGGTGATGATTCCGCGCCTCAAGTCCCTACAACCTTCTTTGCAGGGACATTTTGTAAACATCCCCTCGCCCTCGCTGCCGCCCATGCCACGTTACAACATCTCAAAACATCTGGTATTGCATTACACCAAGATTTAAATGAACGCACTACGCAGCTTGTCAGTGATTTAAACGCTGATTTGACACAACAGGATATAGCTATTAAGTTTACCAGCTTTGGGTCATTTTTTGGAATAGCAGCTTCCCAAAGTGCAGTTTCCCCAATGGCGACGAATTTACTCTCCTATCATCTCATAGAAAAAGGAATACACCTGCGCCAAGGAGACAAAGGAGGATTTCTTTCCACAGCACACACAGACGAAGATATTAATCTCATCAAAAAAGCATTTATCGAGAGTATTAAA
The DNA here is from genome assembly GCF_963923915.1 of Nodularia chucula CCY0103. Classification (NCBI taxonomy): domain Bacteria; kingdom Bacillati; phylum Cyanobacteriota; class Cyanophyceae; order Nostocales; family Nodulariaceae; genus Nodularia; species Nodularia chucula. The sequence continues at coordinate 92,799 of NZ_CAWUOL010000002.1, forward strand.
GAATTGCAAACCCAAGGATTTATAAACAAATAGGAATAAAACCATGCCACAAATCGGAAAATACTGCAAAGCTTATCTACTACAACAACTGCGTCAATATAAAAACTGGCAAGAAAACCCAAACCTCCAACAACAACTAACAGAAGATAGCATTCTCTACATACAAGAAAACTATGTAGTAACAACCGGAATTTATCTCGACGAAAACATCATATTTAATCATATCACCCCCGAATGGCAAGAATTTTGTCAACAGACCTTACAATTCACCATTCCCACCACCTCATAAAACCTTCGCGCCCCTTTGCGTTAAAAAATAAAAACATGACACTAGAACTCCTAACGCCCTCCGAACTCCCCATCAAAAGCAACCTAACTCAAAACAATAAAACTCAAATTGAAAAAGTGCTAAAAGAACTCTTAACAGCACTAACTAAACCAAATATTCAACAGAATATCAGCATGATTGAAAACATGATCATGGAATTAGAAATATATGATGTATTCACCCCAGAAATAACATCAACAAACACAACATTAAAATACTGGGAAATTGAAGACTTTGATACTTACTTTCAAGTAAGTCATATCCAAACCAGCGAACCAGAAATATGTTTAGTAAAAAGTTTGTTATCCACAATTAAAACATTTTTCTGCCTAAATCAAAATAACCTAAACTTAGATATGACTCAAATCGATTTACAACGAGAAGGCTTTCTAACTTATATTTATTTATTAGGGCGAGTTTTTCAGCTTGAACTAGAGGTATGAACGAGTTAAAAATTGAAGCACAAGAAATTTGGCAAGGTTTTCACTGGTCATTTTTTATTAATATTCAAGGATTAATTATTTGTTTGCGTCGCTTTGAAGTATGGCTCACACAAGGGAACTTAGCAGAAGCACAAACGGAATTAGCAGCTGCCACAAAATTAATGTTAGCATCAGGTGCAGCTATGCGATTAGCCGGGAGCTTAAGTCCCGAATTGTATGATGCACAAATTCGTCCTTCAATGATGCCTCCTCAAGTTAAATCTCATGATTTTAGTGGTTTAATGTCCTGGGAACATTCAGTTCTCATTAAAGTTTGGAAGCAGTTGCGCCCCCATTTTGCTAATTTACCAATAGAATTAAAAGAGCAACATCAAGAGTTTGTTGATGCTTATCTTTATCTGGCTAATTCTCATCGAGCAGTTTGTAAAAAATTTGGTGGGGAAGAAGCTGGTAGTTTGCGATTTGAGCGTAGTTGTGCTGTTGATATTTTAGATGCTTTTGCGCGGAGTCGCTGTCAGTTTATTAATCCTGAAAAGGATGATTTCACGCAGAGGCGCAGAGGCGCAGAGTAAGATTTATAAGTTTTTTATTAGAGATTTTTAAGAGTAGAGTAATTATGAATTATTCCATTGATGAGATTAAAAATAACCCTGCATCTGAGCGTATTTTGGCTGCACTTAAGGACGCTAGAATTAAGTTAGAATCTGTGGAGTTAGAAAGGTCTGAGCAAATCGCTATTATTGGAATGGCGGGGCGGTTCCCCGGTGCTAGAAATGTAGATGAGTTTTGGCATAATCTCAAAAATGGTGTTAACTCCATTGAGTTTTTAAATGATGAGGAATTATTAGCCAATGGGGTGAAACCAGACGATTTACAAAATCCGCATTATGTCCGGGCTTATGCTAGTTTTTCAGGAATTGATCAATTTGATGCGGCTTTTTTTGGTTATTCTCCTAGAGAAGCGGAAATTCTTGATCCTCAACATCGTGTATTTTTAGAATGTGCTTGGCAAGCATTAGAAAATTCTGGTTATGATTCACAGCAATATTCAGGAAGTATTTCTGTCTATGCTGGGGCTGCACTTAATAGTTATCTTGTCAATTTATCGAGTAATTCTCATTATCGAGATTCTGCCAATAATGTGCAGGTTGTCATTAGCAATGTGATGGGTTTAATGCCTACTCGTGTATCTTATAAATTGAATTTAACTGGACCGAGTTGTGGTGTTCAAACTGGTTGTTCTACTTCTTTAGTAAGTGTACATCTTGCTGCTCAAAGTTTACTCGGTAGAGAATGTGATATAGCTCTGGCTGGTGGTGTATCTATCGGTTCAGGTGAAAAGACAGGTTATCTTTATCAAGAGGATGGTGTGCTTTCTCCAGATGGTTATTGTCGGGCTTTTGATGTGAATGCTCAAGGTACAGTTTTTGGTAATGGTGTGGGTATTGTTGTTCTGAAACGACTGCGGGATGCTATTAAAGATGGCGACCATATTTATGCAATTATCAAAGCAACTGCAATTAATAATGATGGTTCGCAAAAAGTTGGTTTGACTGCACCCAGTGTCACAGGACAAGCTAAAGCTATAGCCACTGCTTTAGCCAAATCAAAAATAAATCCAGAGACAATTAAATATATTGAAACTCACGGAACTGGAACAGCTTTAGGAGATCCCATTGAAATTGCGGCTTTGACTAAAGCCTTTTCTCCACATACTAATAAAAAACAGTTTTGTACTATTGGTTCAGTAAAAACTAATATTGGTCATTTGGATGCGGCTGCTGGTATCAGTGGATTAATTAAAACTGCTCTAATGCTCAAACATCAACAAATTCCCCCCAGTTTAAATTTTACTGCGGCAAATCCCCAAATTGATTTTGCCAATAGTCCATTTTTTGTGAATACTCAGTTAACATCTTGGACAAATAATGAATACCCTAGAAGAGCAGGTGTGAGTTCTTTTGGTATGGGTGGAACTAATGCTCACGCTATTTTAGAGGAAGCACCAACATTATTATCTGCTAATAGTTCCCGTCCTTGGCATTTGCTGACACTATCAGCAAAAACTCTATCAGCTTTAGAAACAGCAACCAAAAATCTGGCTGAATATTTCCAACAATTTTCTGATGTAGATGTTGCAGATGTAGCTTACACTCTCCAAATTGGTAGAAGAGCATTTACCCATCGTCTCTGCTTAGTTTGTCAAACTCCAGCGCAAGCAATAGAAATACTCACAGGACTTGATGCTTCTCAACTTTTGAGTTATTCCCCAGAAAACAGCGAACTTAGTGTTGTGTTTATGTTTCCTGGACAGGGTAGCCAATATGTAAATATGGGACAAGAACTGTACGCTACAGAAGCAGTTTTTCGCAGAGAAATTGACCGTTGTTGTGAATTATTAACTCCACATTTAGGTTTAGATTTGCGTTCTATCCTCTTTGTTGAAAAAGATAAGAAAGTAGAAGAGCAAGTTTCCTTACTTACCCAAACTGCCTATGCTCAACCTGCCCTATTTGTTGTAGAATACGCCCTAGCTAAACTCTGGTTATCTTATGGTATTCAGCCACAGGCAATGATTGGTCATAGTATAGGGGAATATGTGGCTGCGACTTTAGCTAATGTATTCACTTTAGCTGATGCTTTGCTAATAGTGGCACAGCGCGGACAATTAATGCAAAAATGCCCGTCAGGAGTGATGCTTTCTGTTTCTCTCGCTGCTGAGAAATTGCAAATGTTGCTGACAGATGATTTAGTGATTTCTGTGCATAATGCACCTCAGTTATGTGTTGTATCGGGAACAGAAGCCGCGATTAATTTATTAGAACAACGTCTAGAAAATGAAAATATTCCTCATAGACGTTTACATACTTCCCACGCTTTCCACTCACCTTTGATGGTAAGTGCTGTTAATCCTTTGACGGAAATTTTACAAAATATTCAACTTTCTTCTCCCCAAATTCCTTTTATTTCTAATGTGACTGGAACTTGGATAACTTCAGAACAAGCGACAAATCCCAATTATTGGGCGAATCATTTGCGTCAACCTGTGCGATTTGCTGAGGGAATTACTCAACTCCAACAAACACTTAATCAGGTTTTATTAGAAGTTGGTTTTGGTCAAACTTTGAGTACTTTAGTTAGACAATTTCCTGATGCACATCCAACTTTATCATCTGGACGGCATCCCCAAGATAATCAATCTGATGTGGCTTTGATTTGCACAACTTTGGGACAGCTTTGGCTGTGGGGTGTGAGTGTGAATTGGGCAGAATTTTACACTGAACAACAACGCCGACGATTACCTTTACCTACTTACCCTTTTGAGCGTCAACGCTATTGGGTTGAACGGTATCCGTTACCAGAAACTACTTCTAATAACTCTAAAACCCTTGAGAAGCAGGAAGATATTTCAAATTGGTTTTATTTGCCATCTTGGAAACAAAAGCCTCTGTTGCGTTCTGCTGTTCCTGTAAATAAAAAGCGCTATTTGGTATTTTGCCATGCTGGGGGCGTTGGTGAACAGTTAGTAGAGCAACTTGAGGAAATAGGACAGGATGTAATAACTGTTAAACCTGGGAAAGGATTTACTCAAGCAGGTGATAATTATACGATCGCACTTGATCAACCAGAAGACTACAAAACACTTTGGTTACAATTACAAACAGATGATAAGTTACCTGATGTAATTTTGCATTCATGGACTCTTCAAGAACTTACAAATTTTCAGCAACAGCAAAATCTTGGTTTTTACAGTTTACTTTGGCTAACTCAGGCGTTATCGTCATCATCTCCATCTCTGCGGATTTGTGTATTGACTCAGCAAGTACAAAATGTTTTGGGTAATGAAACTCTTAATGTTGATGATGCGACAATTCTAGGTTTAGTCAAGGTAATTCCGCAAGAATATCCGAATTTGACTTGTCAACATATTGATGTGTCTATTTCTCATATTAATTTACAGCAAATAGTTAAGGAAATAACTACCCCACCCGTCCTATCGGACACCCTCCCCTTAGCAAAGGGAGGGTTCGGTAGTGCTATTGCTTATCGCGGTAAAACTCGCTGGGTACAAGAATTTCAACCAATTTCTTTACCTGATCCTGAAGTTACTCCACTACCTCTGATTTCAGGGGGTGTATATGTGATTGCTGGGGATTTGGTGGAAGGTTTAGGGTTGATTTATGCCAAGTTTTTATTTGCTACGGTGAATGCAAAATTAGTGTTTTTGGGACGTTCAGATTTACCGCAGCCAAAACAATGGGATAATTGGTTGGCTACCCACGGTCGTCAAGATTCTGTTAGTCATTGTATTCAACAACTACAAGCTTTACAGGCTCAGGGATGTGAATTTTTGTTTAACAGTGTTGACTTAGCCCAGATTGATCAAGTTGAGGAGGCGATCGCTCATTCTCTCACTCGATTTGGTACGATTAACGGTGTGATTCACGCTGCTGCAATGGGCGATCGCGCTAGTTGTTTGATTCGTAATCTCACAATGGATGAGTGCGAGAAACAATTCCATACGAAAATACACGGCTTACTGACGTTAGAAGCAGCACTAAAAAATCAACCCCTGGACTTCTTCCTTTTACAATCATCTCTCTCGGCTGTGGTTGGTGGGATTGGCTTTGCTGCTTATGCTGGGGCTAACTGCTTTATGGATGCTATATCTCATCAACGTAGTCAAAAAAGTAACACATCTTGGATTAGTATTAACTGGGATGCCGTAAGTTTAGCAGAAATCACTACTCCCACAGGTGCAGCCCTCGTAGATTTAGCCATGACTCCCCAGGAAGTTTGGCAAGTTACCCAAAGGATTCTGGCTCAACCTGTAGCCGCACAAATCACCGTTTCTCCTATAGACTTAGAATCTCGCCAACAATCTCAGCCACCAGAACAATCTACAACTAATCACACCCGGACTCAAATTACAGCTACCTACCTTCCCCCCAGCAATGAAATTGAAGCCAGAGTCACCCAAGTAATGGAAAATTTATTGGGAATCTCACCTATAGGGATTCATGATAACTTTTTCGAGTTGGGTGGACATTCGCTGTTAGCTATTCAAGCAGTTTCTCAACTACGCTCAGAATTTCAAGTAGAATTACCCATGCGACAATTCTTATTTGAGTCACCCACCATTGCTGGTATAGCCAAAATTATTAGAGAAAATCAATCTCTCGTTACTGATGATACAGAAGCTTTGGGAGCGAACCTTAGTGAAATATCTCACCAAGAAGAAATCGCCACATTACTTGATCAAGTTGAACAAATGACACCTACCCAAGTAGAGGAATATCTGTTGGATAATTTGGAGCCGAGGTAGCCCCATCTTCTCTATTGGTGACAAGTTAAGGAAAAGAAAAAATTGTCAAGGGTGGTATCCCACATTCCGCACCTTCAACTGTCACAAAAATTAAATAGGGCTTGCTGAAAAAGTGGCAAAAGGCAAGAGATCTAATAAAAAAACCTCATGCTAGATCAGCACTAGGAGAAGATTGTATTAGGGAAACTATCTTTTTACTTGGATAAACTGAATGTTGATTGTTCTTGTAATTTGCGAACAAATGGTAAACTTGCCATCACCAAATCATAATCTTGGACAAAATCAATTAAACAAGCAATTTCATCTATACCAGCAGCACGAATTTGTTCAACGAATGGACGACAACTTTCGGGAGTACCAATGAGCGATCGCCCCTTCATAAATCCTTCGACACCAAATTGCAGTAGACTATCAATATCATCTTCAGAGAAGTTTTTGATACTGACATTTAGACCCATACCCTTAGCTAGATTTTCCAGCAAGTCGTAGTGAGTTTTGAGATAATTGCAAAAAGGCTGTGTAACTTTTGCTTTCACATCATTGATATTATCACCCAAAAACGTATGAATCATCAACGCCACTTTCCCACCTTGGGGGTCATGTCCGTGTTTCGCTAAAGACTTCCGGTAGAGTTGAATCTTCGGCACAATATCATCAAGAGTACCACCCAGCAAAGAAGTCAAGACATTTGAGCCTAATTTACCCGCATCGACAAAGGTTTCTGAAGATTGACAAGTCATCCACATAGGAAGCTCTGCTTGTACAGGTCTAGGTAGTGTTTTTACGATGAAACTTTTCCCAGTAGCATCCTGACGTTCCACAGCGTCACCCCGCCAAAGTTTTCGCATCACCTCCAAATCACGCCACATTACAGCTTTGCGGTTAGTGTGGGGTTCACGAGCCAAAACAAAATCATCCACAGTCCAACCAGAAGCAAAAGCGATCGCCACCCTACCATGTGATAAATTATCTACTACAGCCCATTCCTCAGTAGATCGTACAGGGTCATGTAAAGGTAAAACAAAACTCCCAGCACGTAGCTGTACTCGCTTAGTAATCATCGCCAAAGCCGCACTCGTCAAGGCTGGATTTGGGTAAAGACCACCAAAAGCATGAAAATGTCGCTCTGGAGTCCAAACCGCAGTAAAACCATTAGCATCAGCAAACTTAGCACTTTCTATTAAAAGTTGGTATTGGTTAGGAAGGGCAACAGAACCATCACCATCGAAATAAAATAGACTAAAATCCATATTTTTGATCATCCATCAACTAACTAAAAGAAAACAGATACTTTTATAGAGGATGTTTATAAAGTCTCATTTAGTACTAGCCCTGGCGACTAGAAGTCGCGGCTATACAGACATGACGCGAAGCGTCTTCCTGTAAGGAAACCCGCCTGCGCGGGTTAAAAACCTTAATTCTTCATTAGTCCAGGTCGGTGGACTTTGCCTGTGTAGTAGCGAATTATATTCGCCCAAAACTTTTAAAACATCCTTATAGAGACGTAGCATTACTACGTCTCTACTTTGCGTACCTCTGCGCTAACCTTAGCGCTACTCTGCGTTTAAATCCTCAGACCGAGTATTTTACACAACAGTAAACGCTGAAGAATTGAGGCTACTGGATTGAACAAACTTCAACACAGCCAGAGTTTCATCGCCTGTTTTAATCAAGGTATCCATACCACTTTGAGTCAAAGTTAACTGGTCGAAACTTAGACCACCACTTAAACCAATTTTTTGTCCCAAGCTAACTTGGAAGTTGTTGATAGTATCAACTCCCTGACCTTGGGCTATAGCAACAGTATCTTGACCACCATTTAAGAAAATCATGTCATTACCAGAACCTGCGTTAATCAAGTTTTGACCAGAACCACTGTAGATAATGTCATCACCAGCACCACCTAATAGGGTATTATTGCCGTTACCAGCATAAAGGATATCGTTACCGTCACCTCCATCTAATAGGTTGTCACCGGGACCGCCATACAAGTAGTCATTCCCAGCACCACCGAAAAGTTGGTCATTACCATTACCACCAAACAGAGCATCGTTCCCGTTACCACCAAATAGTGAGTCATCACCATCACCACCAAATAGGTAGTTATCGCCACCACCAGCATAGATGATGTCGTTACCAGCACCACCAAACAAGCTATCGTTCCCCAAAGTGCCAACAATAACATCGTCACCAGGAGTACCAATGGGACTGGTGGGGGCATCACTAATGGTCAAATTGATACCACTAGCATCAGGATTAACCTCATATAATTCCCCATCTACCAAATTGAAGGTAATGTTTTCTACGCCTTCATTTGGACCATCATCAAATACCTGCAAGGTCAAGGAAGCAGTGGGTTCCGTTAAAGTGACAAAGAAACCTCCACCAGTTCCATCTGATGTTGGGAAGCCAGCAATACCTTCAAAGGTGACCGCAGGTGTGCCATCTGGGTTAAAGATAACAAACTCACCTAATGCTCCTCTGGTGGGACTGAGAACAAATACTTGCAAGCCTCCCTCTGGGATTTCACCATCTACACTGAAGTTAACTGTTAAAGTATCACCTTCATACAGTAGGGTCTGCTCAGTGGAGATGCTGACAACTGGACCGACTCCTCCTGGTACACCATCTACATAAGTGACTGTGGCTGTAGCTGCTGCTGGGTCTACTCTGTAGGTTTCACTGGCTAACAGTTCATAGCTGTAGGTGGTATCTGCTTCTTCAAGGATGTCATCGAAGATGGGAATGGTAATGGTGCTATCTGCTTGAGTTAAGCGGAATTCATAGGCTTGGGTGGTGCTGTTGAATCTTAGGTATTGGATACCTTCTGATTGCACTCGGTTACGGATTAACAGGCTTTCTGCTAGGACTGATGCTCGCAGTTCTCCACCTACGCTGACGACTATGCCTTCTTCGGGAATGATGCCTTCCACATTGAAGAACAACACTAAGCCGGGTCCATCTGCTTCACTAACTACTGGGCTGGCTGTGAATCCTACTACTGGGTATTCACTAATGGTCAAATTGATACCACTAGCATCAGGATTAACCTCATACAATTCCCCATCTACCAAATTGAAGGTAATGTTTTCTACGCCTTCATTTGGACCATCATCAAATACCTGCAAGGTCAAGGAAGCAGTGGGTTCCGTTAAAGTGACAAAGAAACCTCCACCAGTCCCATCTGGTGTTGGGAAGCCAGAAATACCTTCAAAGGTGACAGCAGGTGTGCCATCTGGGTTAAAGATAACAAACTCACCTAATGCTCCTCTGGTGGGACTGAGGACAAATATTTGCAAACCTTCTGCTGGGATTTCGCCATCTACACTGAAGTTAACTGTCAGGCTATCACCTTCATATAGTGAGGTCTGCTCAGTGGAAATGCTGACTACTGGACCTACTCCTCCTGGTACACCATCTACATAGGTGACATCTGCTGTAGTTGCTGCGGGGTCTACAGTGTAGGTTTCACCAGCTAGTAATTCGTAGGTGTAGGTGGTGTCTGCTTCTTCTACTATGTCATCGAATACGGGAATGGTAACAGTAGAGTTACCTTGGGTTAAGCGGAACTCGTAGGCTTGGGTATCACCGTTAAATCTGAGATATTCAATACCTTCTGATTCCACCACTTGGCGGAATTGCAACCCTTGCGCCACGGCTGAGGCTCGGAAGTCTCCACCGACGCTAACTACTATTCCTTCTTCGGGGATGATGCCTTGGGCATTGAAGAACAGCACTAAGCCTGGCCCATCTGCTTCACTCACTACTGGGCTGGCTATCAAACCAACTACAGGAGGAACTACAGAAACCAAACCATCTTCAATGGTCACAGTTATGCCAGAATTATTAGGATCAACTTCATAACCTTCCCCATCCACAAGGGTGAAAGGTAAGACTTCTGTTCCTTCATCTACGTTATCCTCGAATACAGGAACAGAGATGGTGGCAGTAGCTTCATCCATACGGAAGAAGAATCCACTGACATCTTCGTCTGTCCCAACAATTTCACCACCAGTGACGGTTACGCCTTCAACTTCCCCTGTGCGCGCATTGCCGGTAATATCAAATTCAGCAATGGCTCTTGCCACGTTGCTATCTAGGAAGACGGTTACGCCCCCTTCAGGAATCTCTCCTTCGGCACTCAAGGTAACGGTCAAAACGGTCTGCTCACTTTCGATAAGTGTTTCAGGTGTGGCAGTAACCCCGATGATGGGTACGGGACTGGGTAACTCCCCATCGCTAACGGTGAAGGTGACACTGTTGACCCCTGTTGCATCGAGGTTATAACCTTCCCCTTCCACTAAGGTCAGGGTGTACTCAGTATCCATTTCCTCGATGATGTCATCCACTACAGGTAAGCGTAGGGTGGCATTGGCTTCGGTAATGGTGACTCGTTGTAAGAGTCTGACAAAGTTGCCGTTTTCATCGGTAATGGTTGTCCGAGAACTGCCAGGAATGCTGATACCGACGTTATCTCCTCCATTGGAAGGATTACTAATTTGAGTTCCTAATAGGGAGGGGTTGGTGATTTCGAGAACAACTGTCGTACCAGAGGACGGAATGGTACCAGTGGTGCTGAAGTTCAATTCTAGTACCGTGCCTTGGTCTTCTCTGAGCAGGGTGGGACTACCACTCATGCTGACTACAGGTGGCTCTACGGTATCTTCAATGCTGAAGGTTACACTGGGTCGAGAAGAACGAACGTTGTAGGCTTCCCCTTCCACTATGGTGAAGGTGTAGGTTTCGAGTCCTTCGGTGACATCATCAGAGAACACGGGGACGGAGATAGAGGCGTTAGCTTCATCCATACGGAAGAAGAATCCACTGACATCTTCGTCTGTCCCAACAATTTCACCACCAGTGACGGTTACGCCTTCAACTTCCCCTGTGCGCGCATTGCCGGTAATATCAAATTCAGCAATGGCTCTTGCTACGTTGCTATCTAGGAAGATGGTTACGCCACCTTCAGGAATTTCTCCGGCAGCGTCAAAGGATACGGTTAAGATGCTCTGTTCGCTTTCGTAGAGGGTTCCGGGTGTGGCACGAACTCCGATGATGGGTACGGGACTGGGTAACTCCCCATCGCTAACGGTGAAGGTGACACTGTTGACCCCTGTTGCATCGAGGTTATAACCTTCCCCTTCCACTAAGGTCAGGGTGTACTCAGTATCCATTTCCTCGATGATGTCATCCACTACAGGTAAGCGTAGGGTGGCATTGGCTTCGGTAATGGTGACTCGTTGTAAGAGTCTGACAAAGTTGCCGTTTTCATCGGTAATGGTTGTCCGAGAACCGCCAGGAACGCTGATACCGACGTTATCTCCTCCATTGGAAGGTCGGCTGATCTCAGTACCGAGTAAGAGAGGGTCGGTGATTTCAAGAACAACTGTCGTACCAGAGGACGGAATGGTACCAGTGGTGGTGAAGTTCAATTCTAATACTGTGCCTTGGTCTTCTCTGAGCAGGGTGGGACTACCACTCATGCTGACTACAGGTGGCTCTACGGTATCTTCAATGCTGAAGGTAATCGCCTCTTCACCGGGAACAAAGTCGTAACCGGGTACAGGACTGAGCGTGTAAGTAAAGGTTTTTGGATCTTCTGCTACTTCATCTTTAAAAAGAGGGAGAGTAATGGTTGCTGTTTGCTGAAGTAATCTGACAGTTACAGCACTGGAAGTAGCATTAGCTCTTAAAAACTGCAACCCATCGAATGCTGCACTAAAAACATTAAATTCAGAGAGCGATCGCTCTACACCACTATCGAATGTGACTTCCAAACCTCCTTCTGGGGGTGCTTCACTGAGTTGAAAGCTTAAAACAATACTATCTTCGTTTGCTTCAACTAAAGTAGTGGGGCTGGCGGTAAAGCTAATTGTTGGCATAATGGCTGGTGGGTTAACTGTTATATTAACTGTGGCAGGTGTAGAATCTGCTTTGCTATCGTTAGCTAGATAAGTAAAGCTATCTGTACCTGAAAAATCTGCATTGGGTATGTAAGCAAAGGAACCATCAGCATTGAAACTGAGAGTACCGTTACTGGGTGCTTCTACCACTGAGGCTGTCAATGGGTCTAACTGAGCATCGGTGTCATTTGTTAGGACACCATCAGCCATAGCTACTACCAATTGTTGACCTGCATCGGTACTGTAGCTGTCATTAACTGCTACTGGCGGGTTGTTTACTGGCAATGGAACCTGACTAGGATCGTCGTAGAAGTTTACTGTTACTGCACTAAAACTCGGATCAACTGTATATGCTGCATCAGGTTGGAGAGTGTAAACTACTGTTTGCTGTCCTTCGGGAATCCCGTCTGGGAAAATGGGCGCAGTGACAGTGGCAACTTGGGATGTAATGTTAAAGAAGAACCCTGAAAAATCAAAGTCTCCCTGTGGGACACCGCCACCTGTGAAGCTGAGTGCAAATAAATCTAATTGAGTTAATGATTGGGGGACATTACCCAGGAGATAAACTCTTAGACCTCCTGCTGGTGGTGGCTCACTTAACTCAAATCTGAAGGTAAGGGTAGTTTCTTCAGTTTCTATGAGAGTTGTAGTATTGGTCGTGAACTTGATTGTTGTCATGATATTTGGCGAAAAATTCGGTTAGTTTCAAACTAGAGCTACAAAAAACCGGGTTGTATTTCTCTACAAACTGAATAAGTTTTACTTTGTCTCTCAGTCGTATTCAACTGCATATTTGCCAGTTACTATTGTGCCACGTAGCAGTTCTTCAGCTAGTTAATGGATAGCGAGTAACATAACCACACCATCAAGTTTTTGTGACCAATTAAACTGTTCTCTTCGAGATTTTACCTAGTGTCACTATCTTATCTGTGCTAGTTTGAAAGGCAATTTGAGTGCATAACAATTTTGAATCTCAATAACTAGCTAGAGATGATACTTCTAAGATGATGATAGTGAGGAAAAAATCAAGTTGTGATGCTCTAATTAATGACAGTTGACTGGATGTTAAGGAAATTGCTGCACATCCTGTTGAACACAGCGAAGAATATTAGATTTGGTTTATTGCGATTTATTCTTGATAATTTGAACTATCTGAGAATCATAACACTATCGGGAATTAATTGTAAACATGAATAATAGATTTCTAGAAAAATTTCTGGCGTTGCTGATTGAGAGTATAAATTTATTTCACGCATTAGGGTTAGGACTTACGCACAAATGAGGGAGTAACGTTAGCGTAGCGTCCGCGAAGCGCATACCACACCAGACACAGAGGAATAAGGGTTTGATAGAGTTTTTGCATAAATCCTATGGATATGTTTCTGGATGATTAAGCTGGTTTGTGCAAATTTTGCATAAATTAAAATTGGGTTGACCTGGGGGTGCAAACCCAATTCCAGAAAATTATCGTCAATCGGTGTGGTTCTAAGCCAGACTAAAATTACCCTGGACAATTACATCGTTATAATCGAGATCACCTCCTAGAGGTAAATCCTCAAAACCCCATGTGTTATTTCCTAAAAGCCTTACATGATCTACTCTACCAGGATTAGCACCGACAAAAGCGAAGTAAACTGAGGGGTCATTATTAGAATTATTATCTAAGATCGCCTCTGGTCTGCCATTGGCAATAATAAAGGGCGCATAGATGGAACCGCCATCTAAGTTGGTGCTAAAAGTCGCAGTTCCTTGATTGCTAACCGTCATATCAAGACCGATAATCCGGTTTTCGATTGCAGCTTTTGTATAACCTGCGTCTCCAGGGCGGAAATCCACAATACCATTACCGTCAATATCAATCCCACCATCAACATCAACGATTTTGTAAAATCCAATCAAATTGTCAAAGGCAGCTTCTCGGCTTAATATAAACTCAGCCCGTACCTGACCTGTGATTTCTCGTAAATCAATCAGTTCTCCTTGGGGGTTGTTTTGCAGGCTACTACCTAATGGTAAAGATGTGTTGGTAGCTGAGGCTTGTACCACTAAATCTTTGAAATCAACAGCACCACTACCCTCTTCCCAGGAGATTTTATAAGTCCCATCACTAAGTGTTTCTATTCTTTGGGTTGAAGGTTCGCCAAAAATCACTGCTGATAGAGGACTTAAGCCAGAATTTACGGCATCAATGGTAGTATTTTTGACTAAGAAAAATTTAAGTTGCTCTCCTGAATTAAACTCTATTAAGCTGCCTAAATTGGTTTGATTAAATCCATTAGGTGGATCAGAAAGAACAGAGAAGACAACTTTTGCTCTCTCTAATGCGGCTTGGGTGTAGCCTGGAGAATTGGGTGCTATGCCATTGATAGTTCCCTGATTATCATCAACGACAAATACACCCAGCTCGTTGACTTGATCAGAATTGCGCTCAAGTAGGGAAATTTGTAGTTTTGGCTGATCACCGCCTTGGATCTCAAAGACAGTATCCGATATTTGCTGGAGGCTGGGGTTATTATTTTCTACAGGGTTAGTGTTTGCGAGGCTAAAAGTAACACCGTCAGCATCGGAATTAACTTCATACTGTTCTCCATTGACTAGATTGAAGATTAAGGTTTCTAATTCTTGATTAGAATCATCATCAAGTACCTGTAATTCCAGAGAAGCAGTTGATTGGGTTAAAGTGACGAAAAAACCATTACCAGTGCTATCTGTTTCTGGTAACTCGGCTAGTCCTGCTGTATTTAATATCTGGAACTCACCCAACGGATCTGGGGTTGGACTCAACACATACAACATCAATCCTTCTGGGGGAATTTCACCATCAACGCTGAAGTTAAGGGTGAAAATATCTCCTTCCTGGATTGTAGTTTTTTCTGTGGAGATACTGACTACTGGACCTACCCCACCAGGTACACCATCCACATAAGTTATGTTTGCTGATGCTGCGTCTGAATCGATAGTATATGCTTCACTTGCTAATAGTTGGTAAGTGTAGGTGGTGTCTGCTTCTTCTACTATGTCATCGAAGACGGGAATGGTGATGGTAGTGTTGGCTCGTGTCAACCTGAACTGATAAGCTTGAGTGTCACTGTTGAAAGCTAGATATTCAATTCCTTCTGACTCTATCCGTTGCTCAAATTGTAGTCCTTCTACTAGAGAGGAGGCTCTAAAATCCCCACCAACACTAACTATAATGCCTTCTGCTGGGATGGTGCCTTGGGTATTAAATATCAGCACTAAGCCGGAACCGTCTTGTTCACTCACTACCGGACTAGCTGTGAAACCAACGAGAGGTAATTCGCTCACTGTTAATGCATCGTTGATGGTAAAGGTAATTGCATCCTCACCCGGTACAAAATCATAGTCGGCTATGGGGCTAAGTGTGTAAGTAAAGGTTTTTGGCTCTTCTGCTACTTCATCTTGAAAGAGGGGGAGAGTAATGGTTGCTGTTTGTTGGAGTAATCTGACAGTTACGGCACTGGAAGTAGCATTGGCTCTTAAAAATTGGACTCCATCGAATGATGCGGCAAAAACGTCAAATTCGGCAAGCGATCGCTCTACGCCACTATCGAATGTGACTTCTAAGCCTCCTTCTGGGGGTGGTTCACTTAGTTGAAATGTTAAAACAATACTGTCATTATTACCCTCAACTAAAGTATTGGGGCTGGCGGTAAAGCTGATTGTTGGCTTAGTTACTGGAGGATTCACAGTAATGCTCACTGTTGCAGCAGTTGAATTTGCGTTACCATCATTAGCAACATAGGTAAAACTATCTGTACCGGAGAAATTGCCATTGGGTGTATAGCTAAATGAACCATTAGCATCCAAGGTCAAACTCCCATTATTGGGTGCTTGTACTACGGTGGCTGTTAAGGGGTCGCTTTGAGCATCTGTATCATTACTTAAAACACCATTAGCTACATTCACTACCAATTGCTGACCTGCATTTGTGGTGTAACTGTCATTAACTGCTACTGGTGGGTCATTGACTGGAGGATTCACAGTAATGCTCACTGTTGCAGCAGTTGAATTTGCGTTACCATCATTAGCAACATAGGTAAAACTATCTGTACCGGAGAAATTGCCATTGGGTGTATAGCTAAATGAACCATTAGCATCCAAGGTCAAACTCCCATTATTGGGTGCTTGTACTACGGTGGCTGTTAAGGGGTCGCTTTGAGCATCTGTATCGTTACTCAAAACACCATTAGCTACATTCACTACCAATTGCTGACCTGCATTTGTGGTGTAGCTGTCGTTAACTGCTACTGGTGGATCATTTAATGGTGGTGGTGCTGGAACCTGACTCGGATCGTCGTAGAAGTTCACTGTCACCGCACTAAAACTCGGATCAACTGTATATGCTGCATCAGCTTGGAGAGTGTAAACTACCGTTTGCTGTCCTTCTGGAGTCCCGTCTGCAAAAATGGGCGCAGTTACAGTTGCAACTTGGGACGTAATGTTAAAGAAAAACCCGGAAAAGTCAAAGTCTCCCTGTGGGACACCACCACCAGTGAAGCTGATTGCAAACAAATCCAGTTGAGTTAATGATTGGGGGACATTACCCAGGAGATAAACTCTTAGACCTCCTGCTGGTGGTGGCTCACTTAATTCAAATCTGAAGGTAAGTGCAGTTCCTTCAGTTTCTATGAGGGTTGTTGTATTGGTTGTGAACTGGATTGTTGTCATGATATTTGGCGAAATATTCGGTTAGTTTCAAACTTGAGGGACGGAAAAATTGGCTGATTTTTCCTACAAAGCCTGAACAGGTTTCACATTGTCAGGACTCAAGTCAAAATGGGTAATGTTTAAAATTAAAGCTTATTTTGGTAAGTGCGATCGCCTCAAAATATTTGCGAAGTTTAATCTGAAAGTCAGTCCTATGGTGACTGTTAATAACAGCCCAGGCACAAATCCTGGTTCGGGGACAGATGCGGGAGGTTGATAACGTCGTAAGGTGGTTAAGGTTGCACCTGCTAAATTTTGGCTAGAACGGCCATTAATTAATTCAATATAAGTAATGTTTTCCAAGGGCGAATACCACATATTGGAGCGATATCCCAGAGTTTGTCCGCGATGGATGTACCAAAACCGATTAGGTGATTCTAGAGTCCCGATACCCAAACCGTAACTAGAATAATTCTCCGATGTAATCGGGCTAATGGTTGTAAGCATTTCCTGGAGAGTGTCAGGTTCTAAAAGTTCCCCATGAATTAAGGACTGAATAAAGGTGCTTAAATCGGCAGTATTGGATATCATGGCTCCGGTAGACCAAGCCCAAGATAGATTTGCTCCGCTAATATCGTTGAGAGTACCATCTTGATCGAAGTCCCAATAACCTCTGACGTAACCGCCGGGGATGGCTTCTTGTTCAGCAAAGAAGGTGTTGCTGAGGGCTAAGGGTTCGAGTATGCGATCGCGGATTTCATTGGCAATATTACCGTTGGTTGCGGCTTCCACTACCATCCCTAACAATAAAAAGTTAGTATTGGAATACTCCCAAGATTCTCCAGGATTAAAACTTGGTTCTAAGGCATTAATAAAACTCACTAATTGCACTGGTTCCCAACGATTGAGAAATACGCCGGGATTAACTGCTGCTTGACTGAATAAAACATCTACATAGTCGCTAATACCGCTAGTATGATTTAATAGTTGGCGAATGGTAATTTGATCAGCATTAGGAATGGAATCAGTTACCGATGATGGCAGTCGCTCAGTTAGTTTATCTTCTAAACTGAGGACGTTTTCTTCGACTAATTGTAGTACAGTTGTGGCAACAAAGGTTTTTGTAATACTACCAATTTGAAAGCGATCGCTTGGCTGCAATGGTGCGCCTGTGGCTAAATTAGACACACCGCTAGATCCAAACCAAGTTCCTTGAGGGCTGAGAATGGCGACGGCGGCTCCCGGAATTTCCCCTCGTGCTTGATCCAAGGCTGTCTGCAACTGTTGTGCTAAATCTTCATTGACAGGAGATGATATTGATCCCAAATTTGCTGCTTGCGCGATCGCTGGAGCAAACAATAGGGCTGATGTCACAATAGTGGTACGGATAATTTTTTCAAGCATGGTGATTAATGTGGTGAGTAGAAATATTTAACAGGACTTACGTAAAAATTGCCGAAAAGCTTAATTTATCCAACCGCCAAGTCGCCAAGAACGCCAAGAGTTCGTAGAGTGTGCGTAAGTCCTATTTAAGATGGGGGAATTTCAGGAAGTTTCTGATCTGGGATGAAATCCTCTACTTTTCGTAAAGTCCGCCAGTTGTAACCAAAAATCCCTACCAAAACTGTGCAGATACTCATGGTGACAAACAACAAAGTAATACCTGCGCCAGTGTCAGTACCAAAGATATTGCCGAAAATAGGAGCTAAACTGCCAGTGGGACTCATAGCTGGTTCAAAAATTCGATCTGCGAGAAATCCCGCAACTAAAAATGTAGTCGCTGAAACCGTCACCCCAATCAGTTGATCTGCGGCTAAAACTCGTCCTTGTAACGATGGTGGTACTTTGGCATACCAAATGGCGTTACTAGAACTATAGAACAAGGGAATAAGTAACGATGCCAAAAAATGAGTAATTATCCAGACTGGTAATGTTTGCCCAAAACCGAGCATTGTTCTAAAAAAACCATAGCCGATAAAACCGAGTAACATTCCGTGAATGCGACGATGGAAACCTCCCCAAATACTCAGGACTAATGCCCCAATCACACCACCAATACCCGCAGCACTGGTGACAGTTCCAAGAATTTCGGAGTTACCACCTGTACGCGCCAGCAGCATAGGACTGTAGAGAGCTTTACTGATATCATTGGGAAAGGCAAATAAAGTAAAGGCGATCGCCATCGCTGTTAAAGATGGATTAGCCCAAATGTAGCGAAATCCAAATGTAAGTTTTTCCCAAGTAGTCTCAGTGTGATTACTGTTGACTTTTTCTATAACAGGCTGAGGAATTGTGACAATTAGCAATGTGACAAAAGCCGTAGCAAAAGTTGCTAAATCAATCCAGAAAATACCTTGCATCCCCACACGCGGATAGAGAAACCCTGCTAAAGCGGGAGCAAAAATAGCCGCACTGTATTTAACCGCAGAACCCAAACTTTCAGCACGGGTGAATTGTTCCTTGGGAACGAGTAAAGAAATAGAAGCAGAATAAGCGAGAAGTTGCAATTGTCCAAAACCGCCGTAAAGGGAAACAATCACATATAAATGCCAAACCTCCAATTGTTGATTGAGGTAGAGCATGGCTATAGTTAGGGTACATAACATAGCGACAACTTCCGCCACAATCATCAGTAGGCGACGATTAAATTTATCCACAGCAATACCAGCAAAAGTGGTAATTAGCACTTTAGGCAACTGAGAGAAAAAACCCACTAATGCTAAAGCTGCTGCGGAACCTGTCTTATCCCATACCCAAATTGTCAGAGCAAATACTGTCATAAAACTGCCAATAGTAGATGCTATTTGCCCCAACCAGATGATCAAAAAAGTTCGCATGATCTAATTCATAATTAAAAAAGTAGCATTGCTGAATAAAAGTATAAAATTCAACACTTCTGCCTCTGAAACTCTAACTCTCCGCGCCTCTGCGCCTCTGCGTGCAACAAATTGATATTTCCACTCAACTTCTTTGTATCGAACCGCCAAGTCGCCCGCGCGCAGCGATGCCCGCAAGGGCTGTAGAACGCCAAGAACTTGTAGAGTGTGAGTAAGTTCTATCCTGGTTAGAATTGCCAAGAAACACTACCAGTTAAAGTAAACGGCGCACCTGGAACTATACGCACAATATCCCGCGCTCCTTCCCAATAATTTTTGTCAAATAAATTCTGGATATTAATAGCAGCACGAAACTTATCCCGACGATAGAAAATAGAGGCATCTGTACGCCAATAACTAGGTAATGTAAAGGTATTGCGTAAGTCCCCTTGGCGTTCTCCCTGAGTAAAAACACCCAAGCCTAAACCTAAACCTTTGAAATTTCCTTCTTGGAGTTCATAGCTACTCCATAAGCCAAAAGCATTTTTAGGAACATTTTGTAATTGCTTATCTTGAAATTCTGGACGGTTATCTTCGAGAATTTTGCTATCTGTATAAGCGTAACTAGCTGTTACGTTCCAACCAGGAAGAATTTCACCAGCAACATCTAATTCTATACCTTGGCTGCGCTGCTTACCGATTTGAATTTGCGATAAAGGTTCGCTGAGTCCTTGGGCGGCTACATTGGTACGTTCTAAATTATAGAATGCTAGGGTGGTGGACAGGCGATCGCCTAACAAATTAGCCTTCAAACCAACTTCATATTGAGTTCCCCTTTCTGGTTCAAAAGGTTCGCCAATAATACTTTGTCCCGTCTCTTCATTGACTAAAACCCTAGTTCTACCAACCACGGGTGAAAATGATTGACTGTAACTAGCGTATAGTGAGAGGTTTTCCCTGGGTTTAATCACAACGCCCAAACGGGGGCTAAAAACTGTATCATTACGTTCAAAACTTTCTGAGGAAGACAGCAAATCTTCGTATTTTTGGTAAGAAAAATCCAAACGTCCACCCAGAACTAAAATAATATTCTGCGATAATGAAATTTGGTCTTGAGCATAGATACCCACAGAGTTCTTACGAGTATCAATATTACCAAAGGGAATCGTAAAATTAGAAACAGTTTCAGGTTGATAAACAGGATTGAAAATATCAATAGCACTGATTTGTCTAAAATCAAGTTGATCTTTTGTCTGCTCTCTAGAAACTTCCACACCGAATAGAAAATTATGCTCAATGCTACCAGTATTAAATTTACCTATGAGATTATTATTTAAGACAAAAGTAGATAAACTGGAAGGATTTTCTATCAAAAATCGTCTGACTGTGCGCCCATCATTATTTAATCCATCGGCTCTCCCAGAGTTAGAAATAGGAGTTATCCCAGTATTTTTAGGAATATCTAAAAATGAGGTAGAAAGTTCACTTTTGAGCGACCAATTAGAATTGAGACGATGATCTAACTGATAACCCAAACGAGTTACAAATGACTCAGTTTCAGACAGAGATGGTTCACCTAAATTAGCATCCCGTGGCACTCTCCCATTAGGGTTAGCAATAACTGTTCCCGAAGCGGGTAAATCAGGTGCTGTCTCAAAGCTGCGATATTTAAGATATTCTATATTAGCCGTTAAGGTAGTATTTTCGTTACCAATTAATCTGACAATGGGTGAAATAAAGAATGATTCACTATTTTCAAATTTCTTAAAGCTTTCAGCAGTTTGATAACCAGCATTCAAACGATAGGCAATGCCATCTTGATCTAAAGGACCGGAAAAATCAATTGTGGGACGATGTAACCCAAATTGACCTACTTGATACTCAAAGCCATAATAGGGTCTATCTAAAGGCTGTTTTGTGACTAAGTTTATCACACCACCCAAATCACCCCGGCCAAAGAGTACGGAAGCTGGCCCTTTGAGAACTTCTACCCGTTCGACAGTACTAATTTCACTGCTAAATCGGAGAGTTTCGTCTCGTAAGCCGTTACGTAAAATATTTCCCGATTCAAAGCCGCGAATCACAGGATTTAACGCTGGTGCTTGGGAAGAAGTCCGGCCAGTGCTGGCACTACTTGTATTTTTCAAGACTTCTCCAACACTGCGTGTACCTTGGTCTTGAATAACTTCTTGGGGTATGACCTGAATTGCTTGGGGTACGTCAATAATTGGGGTATCGGTACGAGTCCCAATTGAGGAATTTGGAACTTGATAACTTGGTCTAACTTGTTCTCCTATAACTGTTAATTCTATGGGTTCTTCTGGTTCTGGAGTTTCTGGTTCTGGTTCTGGAGTTTCTGTAATTGTGGGAGTTTCTGGTGGGGTTTGACTGGTGGTGACAAAAGGAATACTGACAATAAATTCCTCTCCATTCTGGCGGAGATCAACTTTGGGAATTTCATTGACTCCTGTCACTTCAATTTCAATGGTATTAGGGTCAGACTGTCTGACAACAATCTGAGCAATATCAGGGATGGGATTATCGATAATTACAGGTATTTGTCCTTCTACCAGTTGCAATTGAGCATTATTAAGAATAATAATTAGGGTCTTGTCTACGGTGCTAGACTCAGTTTCTATAGATACTCCGGGTGGAGTCTTTAAAACAACTTCTAAACCTTGATCTGTATCATAAAGTTCTACTGCGGTTACAAGTATGGGAGCAGCCAAGACAGGCTGAGATACTAGAACAGTGATAATGCTAGCAACAGCAATTGAAGGTTGCCAAAAATTCCATGCCATAAATAGCTTTTTTCCTAATTTGCTAGTATAGAATTTTACAGATGAGGTAAAGAATGTGGTTACATCTGGGAAAAAACAAAAATTTTCTCCCAAGTAATTAACTGGAATCAAATATTACCATTTTTTCGTGGATCTTCTTCTGCTTTTAAATTGAGATATTTTTTGAAAGATGATCAACGCACAAATTTGAGGCTTTCTCCGGTTTTGGAGAAGAAATCAGTAAAGATGCTCATGACTGTACGTTCTCTAATTTTGATGTTACCGTTTAACGACATTCCCGACTGGAGGGGAATTTTGCGTCCCTTGCTGTTGAGGTACTGTTGGTCAAGGGTGACTGTGGCGGGGAAGGTGTAGTATGGCTGAAGTTGGGTTGGGGGTAGGGTATCAGAACCAATCCAGGTTAAAGTACCTTTGATGTCTCCAAATTCGCTATAGGGAAAGGAATCAATGCGGACATCAACGTGCATTCCTTCTCTGATAAAGCCAATATCTTTGTTGGTGATGGAGACTTTTGCTACTAAGTCGGTTTGGGGAACGATTTTCAGCACAGGTTCGGTGGATCTAGCGACAAAACCGGGGGCGTTGGCTTTGAGGTCAAAGACTACTCCATCTACAGGCGATCGCACTACACTATATCTTAATGCTTGATTTGTTTGACTCAGTTGACTATCAATTTCGGCAATGCGTTTTTTGTTATCAATCACTGCTCTTGTCAATTGACTATCAATTTCGGCGATTCTTTGGCTATTATTGCCAATGCGGGTAGTTAAGTCTCTTCTGTCAATAGCTTTGGTATTTTTGACTTTAGCTTGAGCTTGAGCCATTGCAGCTTGTAATCGGATTTTTTCTTCTTGCAATTGTGCAATTTCTGCACGAATGGAATCTACTTCCTGCTGCTGGTTGAGGTATTGAATGCGGGAAATTCCCCCCTCTTCAGCTAATTGGGAAATATCTTCCAGAATCTTTTCATTAACGATTAATTTTTTTTCGTTGGATGCGAGTCTAATTTCTGCTTGGCTATATTGCTTTTGCAATTGCTCAATTTCTAACTCAGCCCCTGTAACTCGTGATGTCAACTCTTCCATCTCAGATGTTACTCTTTGTTGCTGTTGGGCAGTCAAAGTCATAGAGTCGGTGTTACCATCCATTTGCGCCTGAAACATTCGATTTTCGGCAATTAATACCGCCCGACTTCTGGTTAAGCTGAGAAATTGAGTTGGAATGGATACTGTGGGAAAAGTATCTTCATTACCACTTAATTGTGCTTGGTAAAATTGATTTTCTTGTTCTAAAGCTGTGCGAACTGTTTGCAGATAATTTTCTTGGGCTTGGGAAACGGTAGGATCAAGGCTCAGGAGTAAATCCCCTGCTTTGACTTTGTTTCCGTCTTTAACGTGAATAACTTTGACCACACCTTCAATAGGGATTTGTACCTCATTGACGTTATCTTGAGGTTCTAGTTTACCTTGAGCCGGAACCGCTTCTTCAATTTTGGCGACACTAGCCCAAAATACCGTCACTGTTGATACCAGCATCAAAGTCCATAAAATCCCCCTTGACCATACAGAGGATTGTTTGACCATCAGGGGATGTTGAAAAGAAGAAGCATGAATATTGGCTGTCTGTGGTTGTGTGGGGGTGATTTGAATATCTTCTGGTAGTGTTTTGACTCGACCGTTATTAGGACTCATAGTATTTGGGGATGGGAAAGGTAAAGTTTTTAGCGTTGCTGATTTTAAGTATGAATTAGTTTCACGCATCAGCGAAGCGAAGCACGAAGTGCGTTAGGCGCAAAGGCGCAAAGGTAGGAAGAAAAAGATAGAACTTACGCATAATCTACGTTTTCTTGGCGTTCTTGGCGGCTTGGCGGTTCAATAAATCAAGATTTTTGGCAATTGTTGCGTAAGTCCTGAAAGAAAGGTAATTTTGAGATTTCATATCTTAGTTCAGTAAGTCCAAGCTTTTAGCGATATTTTGATTTAGGACTTAAAACTCAAGCAACTACAGCTTCTTGCTGGCGATATAAGCAGTAATAAAGTCCTCTCATGGCCATTAATTCGTCGTGAGTGCCTTTTTCAGCAATTCGACCGTTCTCCATCATCAGGATGACATCGGCGTGACGAATAGTACCTAAGCGATGGGTAATGAAAAATACTGTACGTCCTTTGAGTGTTTGTTGGAGATTTTGACATACTTGGCGTTCACTGTTGTAGTCCAGGGCGCTGGTGGCTTCATCCATAATTAGTAGTTGGGGGTTTTGGAGGACGGTGCGGGCGATCGCAATTCTTTGTCTTTGTCCTCCAGAAAGCGCTGAACCCCGTTCCCCAACACGGGTGTTATAACCCATTGGCAGGCTCATAATAAAGTCATGAGCATAGGCTACACGGGCGGCGGCAATAATTTCTTCAGAGGTGGCTTCTGGGTTGTTGAGGGCGATATTTTCTTTCACTGTGGTATCAAACAAAAGCGTATCTTGTAATACCATGCCGATTTGTCGCCGCAGAGAATAAAGTTCAACTTTGTGGATGTCGTAGCCGTCAATCAAAATCCTTCCAGCTTCGGGATCATACAGACGAGTTAAAAGTTTGGTGAGGGTGCTTTTACCAGCGCCACTTTGTCCCACTACGCCCACAAATGTATTGGGAGGAATTTCTAAGCTAATATTATCGAGCTGCGGGCTGGGGCTTTGGGTGAAGCGGAAGGTGATATTCTCGTATTTAACTGCTCCTTGAATCGCTGGTAAAGGAATATCTTGAGGGACTGATTCCTCCTGGGGTGTGTCTAAAATATCACTCAATCTTTCTAAAGATAATGCTGTTGCTTGGAAGTTTTGCCACAATTGCACTAGCCGCAGTAGAGGACTTGTAGTATATCCTGCGATGATGCGGAAGGCGATTAATTGCCCCAGTGTGAGGGTTCCTTGTAATACTAAAAAGGCTCCGACCCACAGTAGTAATAACCCTGAAAGTTGGTTGAGAAATTTACTAATTGAACCCGCAGTTGTAGAAGTGATGGCATTTTTAAAGCTGTCAGCGACATACTTAGCATAACGGTCTTGCCATTGCCAACGCGATCGCAGTTCAATATTTTGAGCTTTGACTGTCTGAATACCAGAAACAACTTCTACCAAATAAGATTGGGTCGCGGCGTTGCTTTCGGCGCGGTTGCGGGTTTGTTGGCGAATGATTGGGGCAACAATTAAACCTAAAAGGGCAAATAATGGTACTGTAGCTAAAGCTACCAAAGTCAATAGCCAACTGTAGTAAACCATGACTACAATGTAGATCACGGAAAAGATGGAGTCTAAGACTACTGTTAAAGCTGTACCAGTCAGAAATTGCCGAATATTCTCTAGCTCATTAATCCGAGTTGAGAGTTCACCCACAGGACGCTTTTCAAAGTACCCTAGAGGTAGACGCAACAGGTGGTCAATGACTTCCGACCCCAGCGCCATGTCGATGCGGTTGGTAGTTTCTACGAATAAATTTGTCCTCAGAGTCGTCAGAATTGCTTCAAATACTGCGGTAACAACTAATAAAGTTCCTAAAACATTCAACGTTGAGGGTGAATTTTGAATTAATACTTTATCAATGATGACTTGGGTAATCAAAGGGTTCGCCAAGCCGAACAACTGCACAAAGAAGGAAGAAATTAAAACCTCACTCAAAACTCGGCGATACTGGGAAACAAAAGGCAAAAACCAACTTAAACCAAAGCGTTTACGGGGAGTTTGCTGGGTTTTTTGTAGCAGTAGAATTTCTCCTTCCTGTCCCCAAGTTGCGACAAATTCTGGGGTTTTGTACCGTTGTATGCCTTTTCCTGGT
The DNA here is from genome assembly GCF_963923915.1 of Nodularia chucula CCY0103. NCBI lineage: Bacteria > Bacillati > Cyanobacteriota > Cyanophyceae > Nostocales > Nodulariaceae > Nodularia > Nodularia chucula. Next base: position 118,908 of record NZ_CAWUOL010000002.1, read on the forward strand.
ACAGCTAACACCAGTTCCCTCTCAGTAGCTTTGTAAAGCACAGCAAAGCGATTTTGCCATTGCAGCATTACTGGGGTTTCTAAGCGACTGATGGCGACGGCGGGAACCATTGCTAATTGCGCCCGTAAACCTAACATTTCTGCTAAAGAACCGCATAATTGTAAGGAAACACTACCTAATCTTTGTTGCTGATTTTGCAAAACTCGACGCACGACATCCCGACGAAAGGGCATATCCCAATATTGGCTCACCATTTGGAAACAAGCCAGGGTTTCATTTAATACGCCATTTCCACTCACGTAAGGATATTTGATGCGTTCAGCTTTGCTAGGTTCTAGGGCTGGGGGTCGTTCTGAGGCGTAGGGAATATCCTCTGTTTCTGGTTCTGTAACTATAACTGTGGGTGTAATCGGGGTAGGTTGAAAAGATACTGGGGGAATCCCTATTAACCGGGCTGTGCCGCTTTCTACCTTGAGGATTTGTTTGTCTGGGGATGGTTCTAAGCGATCGCCTATGGCGAAATTAGTATTACCACTACTTAACAACCAAAGACGATGGGGATCTAGTTGACTTAGAGGCGTTTTCCCTTTGGGTGCATCAAAAACAATGGTTTGGGGGAGAATTTCCGATACTAAGGCTGCGATGTCTATTTCTCCCAAAGCCCGACGCTGAATTTCTAAACTTAACAATTCAAATAATTCTGGGGTAGCGCAGCGTTTTGTCAGCGCTTCCTTAAAGGCTGGTTCTTTTGCCAGTAATGTCTGAAAATCAACAGAGGGAATAGTTAGGCATACTGATTCTATAGAGGCGATCGCAGTTTCACAAGCAACTCCCCGCAATAAACTTACCCAACCCAGAATTGCCCCTGGCTGGAGCAATTCTAAGGTGTCAGGTACAGCCGAATTATAAGTATATCCAATTAGCCGGGCTTGTCCCTCGTAAAGAATTGCTACATGAGCAGGCATTGTTTCCTTAACAACGATTGTGTGTCCCATACGGTAACGCAATAGTTGTGCTTTTTGTGTCAGTTGCTCAAGGGCAGAAGTAGATAGGAGGTTGAAGGGTGGCGTTGTCTTTAAGAACTGGGAAATAGCAGGTGTAGAAGTAGTAGTCATATTGGGTCTGTGGGAAAGACTTATGATTCAGGACACAGGGGAGTATCCCAGGGTTTAATTTTTTAACGCAAAGTAGCGCAGAGGTTCACGCAAAGGAAGACGGAGTGAGTTTTTTTGAAGCTTGATTGAGGGTTTGTTGTAAGGATTCTTGTAGCCATTGCTGAAATAAATCATTGAGCAATTTTTTTCTGGTAGAATCATCTAATTTGGCGTAAATCATCTGTTCTAACCGGACAATGACAATCCATTCTCCTAAACGTGTAGGAGGCATGATTTGTCCTGGTTGACTAGCCCGGAGTTTGGCTGCTAGTTGGGGGTGGGGTTGACTTAAAGGCATTGGTCCAATTAATCCCCCTGTTTGGGCTTCTGGCCCTTGGGAATATTTCCGAGCGATGTCAGCAAAGCTTTGTTCTTTGGCTTTAATCCGAAAGTATAGCTCCTGAGCGATCGCCATGTCACGAGTTCGCAGCAGAGAATAAGTCACCTGATCCAGTTGGGATTTTTGCGTGAGAAAATAAGACTCTAATTTATGTCCCCAAGTTGCCAATTTATATTTTTCCAGCCGCAATTTTCTAGTTGCTATTCCCTGTAGTTGCTCTGGGGCAATATTATTTAACCGTAGCCAGTTTTCTAGCTGTTGGGGATCAGTAATACTATGGGCAGTATAAAATTCCTGTTGTGCCTGTTCTACCTCTTCAGGGCTACATTCAATACAGGCGATCGCTTGGTCAACTAACAACTCACGATAAATCTGGGGCAGCATCTGATAACCTGCTAACAGAGATATCAACTCTGGCGCAGTGATGGTTTGCTCAGACAACTTTTCTAGACAAGAATCATTCATTGCAAAATCAAATTGACGATGGGTGTAATGTTTAAAACAAATAATCTATGATGCAAATTGATTGACCGAAAAGATTAGGCTGCAAGCTTGATCATTCAAACTCAAATTAATAATACTGCACATTACCGTAATTTTATCGAGAATCTTTATTAAAAACAATATACATTAAATTAGAGCAGTTAAATTATCAAAAAATTATGTTCTCATTAGTTCAGCCCATTTTTAACAAAAAAATCGCCACCAAGTACAGTATCTGCGCTAATTCATATGTAAACTTGAATACAATTTTTTACAGTTACTAACTATCTTATTGTCTGGACAGTTAATTTTTCGGGCTTTGACCAAGAAAAAATCCCTGTATCAACTTCTAGTAAAATCATCAATAATCAGTTATACTCAAATCCAGTGAAATTATTGTCAACCAAATTCTCTAAATACAGCAGTTTTCATGTATTTAGACCAAACTCTTGATTCCTCTCTGCGCCTCTGCGTGAGACAAAAATTTAGTTCATTTACGCGAAAAGCGCTGTAATTTAACTGCCCAGAAGCCCAGTTAAAAAGTGCAAATTTTTCACAAACCCTTTTAGCTAATTTTATTCCCCAAGGCGAATTAGTGCAGAATGATTAACCGCCAACGAGAAAGATTCTCAACAGAAACACATCAAGCTGTCACACTTGTAGATGTGTTACTCAGATGGACGCAACAAAAAGGTAACTCTGTCGGCTTTTCTTTTTTGCAAGATGACAAACAGGAAAATTTTACCTACGCGGAGTTAGACCAAAAAGCACGCGCAATAGCAGCGCATTTACAGACGATGCACTGGCAGGGAGAACGGGTACTATTAATGTATCCGCCGGGTTTAGAATTAATAGCGGCAATTATGGGTTGCTTTTATGCGGGTGTGGTAGCAGTTCCAGTTTATCCACCGCGTCGCAATCAAAACATGACTAGGCTATTAGCAATTACCCAAGATGCTGAAGCTAAGGGAATATTGACCACCGTATCCTTAGATGATTTATTAAAACAAGTAGCTAAAAATACAGTAATAGCAGAATTAAATAAAATTGCCACAGATAGTATGCTTTTATCTGTAGGCGAGGCTTGGCAAACTCCTCAATTAACAAAAGATAGCCTGGCTTTACTACAATATACTTCCGGTTCCACTGGCACACCAAAGGGAGTGATGCTCAGTCATGGTAATTTATTGCATAACTTGGCACAAATATATCAACGCTTTGGACATTCATCTAGTACCCAGGTTGTGAGTTGGTTGCCACCTTACCATGACATGGGTTTGATTGGAGGAATTTTCCAGCCCTTGTATGGTGGTTTTCCAGTGACGCTCATGTCTCCTGTGGCTTTTCTGCAAAAACCGCTTCGTTGGTTGCAAGCAATTTCTCAAACTCATGCTACCACTAGCGGCGCTCCTAATTTTGCATACGAGATGTGTGTCCGCAAGATTCGTCTGGAGGAATGCCAAGATTTGGATTTGAGTAGTTGGGATTTAGCATTTACGGGTGCAGAACCAATTCGTCAGGAGACACTAGAAAGATTTGCTACAGTTTTTGCACCTTATGGATTTCGACAAGCAGCTTTTTATCCTTGCTATGGTTTAGCAGAAGCGACTTTGTTTGTGAGTGGTAAAAATCAGGAAAATTTAGGATTAGATCATACTTCTCAAGGTTTAGTCAGTTGTGGTATTCCCAGTCATGACCAAACTCTAGTTATAGTTAATCCAGAATCTCAACAACTTTGTGCAGCTGGGGAAGAGGGAGAAATTTGGGTCAAAGGTGAGAGTGTAGCTCAAGGTTATTGGCAACGTTTTCAGGAAACAGCAGCAAGTTTTCGCGCCTCCTTAGCTTCGGGAGAAGGTGGTTTTTTACGGACAGGAGATTTAGGTTATTTACGTTCTGGTGAATTATATGTCACGGGTAGGATCAAAGATGTTATTATAATCAGAGGGCAGAATTATTACCCCCACGATATTGAAGCGACTGTTTCCCAATGTCATCCAGGTTTGAGTGCTTACTGGGGTGCAGCTTTTAGTGTGGAAGTCTCCGGGGAAGAACGGCTAGTGGTTGTTCAGGAGGTGGAGCGTAATGGTTGGCGCACGCTGGATCAAGATGCGGTAATTACAGCGATTCGGGCTGCTGTTTCTCTTGAGTTTGGTTTGCAGGTGTATGGGATATGTCTGTTGAAGCCTGGGAGTATTCCTAAGACTTCTAGTGGGAAGGTGCAGCGTTTCGTTTGTCGGGAGGGGTTTGTTGGTTCGGGGTTGGATGTGGTTTGTCGGTGGGAGTTGTCGGAGAATTTTTTTCGCGCAAAGGCGCAAAGTCGCAAAGAAGAGAAGGTTGTGGATGGTTTGATTGCTTGGTTACGGGTTTATGCTCGTGATCATGTTAATTCGCGGTTGATGGATGAACGGCGTTGTATTTCTCCCCATATTGTTTTGGATTTTGGGAATAAGGGTTTGTTGGGGATGCAGGTTCCTTGTTGTTATGGTGGTTTGGGTTTGGGATATACGGACACCATCAGGATTATACAACAGCTTGGGGCGATTGATCCGACTTTGGCTTTGTTTGTGGGGTTGAATAATGTGTTGGGGGTGCGTCCTATATTAATGTATGGGACGGATGCTTTAAAGGCGGAACTTTTACCTATTCTGGCTACGGGACGGGAATTGGCGGCTTTTGCTCTGACGGAAACGGGTGCTGGTGCTAATCCTCAAGCTATACAGTCTCAGGCTATTAGTGATGGTGATGGTTGGCGATTGCGGGGGGAAAAGATTTGGAGTGGTTCGGCTGCTTGGGCTGGTGTGATTAATGTGTTTGTTAAACATGAGTCGGGTATTAGCGGCTTTGTGGTGCGTCGGGGGACTCCTGGTTTGCGTCAAGGTGCGGAAGCGCTGACGATGGGAATGCGGGGAATGGTGCAGAATACGGTTTATTTGGAAGATATTCCGGTGACATCTGCGGATTTATTGGGTGAAGTTGGAGCAGGGATGAATGTTGCTCAAGATGCGATGATGTATGGGAGGTTAGCGATCGCAGCTGCTTGTGTGGGTGGAATGCAGCGTTGTGTACAATTAATGTGGCGTTATAGTGGACGGCGACAAATTGCTACAGGTAAATTACTCGATCATCCTGTGGTTTTATATCGTCTTCAAGAATTAACCAATGCCATTACTGCTGTCAATAGCTTGGTGATGCGGGTTGGAAAATTACTTGATCAAGGAGATACTGTACCCGCCGAAGTATATACAGCGTGTAAAATTTCTGCCCCGGAATTTTATTGGCAAGCAGCAGATTTACTGGTACAAACTTTGGGGGGAAGGGGTTATATAGAAAGTAATATTGCACCGCAAATTTTGCGAGATGCAAGGGTTTTACGGATATTTGAAGGACCAACAGAAACATTATGCGGCTTTTTGGGTGCGCGTGTTCTCAAACAAGGACAGACACTACAAAATTTTCTTTGTCAAACTTTGGGTGCTGTGGAAGTTGGAGAAAAGTTAGCTGATGCTGTAGAGCAAATTAGCGATCGCCTGTTTAATCACTCTAACATCAACTTCCAGCGTTGGATCTACCATCAACTAGGACAACTGACAACAGAAGCGATACTATGGGCAGTATTAGATGATCAATCAGCAATTGCTTGGGTAAAAAATCGGTTTAATCAACAACTCCAGCAAATCCTGACATTTAATCCCGACAACTTACTACATCTCAATTCCCAAAGCCTAGAAAATCACCTCAATCAATATACACAAAGCATCGGTGATATTGAACAAAATTTAGCAGGGGAAGAACAGCAATTAGATGAATTATTGCGTCAGTCTGTAGATAATTCCCAGACAGCAGCAAAAACTTCAGACTCCAACCCCCAACCCGAAGATTTCCCAGTGCAAAATACATCCGTCTCCCAAATCAGCAGTTGGTTAAAAACTTGGATAGCAAAAAAACTGCACATATCAACTTCCGCCATAGATACCAATAAAGCCTTCGCCGACTACGGGATAGATTCCATCACCGCCGTAGAACTAACCCAAGACTTGCAACAATGGTTAAATATATCCCAACCCTTAGATGCAACCATAGCGTGGAACTTCCCCACAATTACCGCCCTAGCCACCCACCTAGAAAAACTCACCACCGCCGAGACAAACAACTTAGACAACTTATCCACCATAGATATAGCACAACTACTAAGCCAAGAAATAGCGATCGCTCGTGATCGAAAACCTCAAAATAAATAATCACACAAACCCGCCAAATTTTTACTTAGATCATCTGCGTTCATCTGCGTTCATCTGCGTTTAAAAAATCCCATGACTCACTCACCCAACTACCAAAAATTGCTCACAGACGCACTCCTAGAAATGCGACACCTACGAGCCGAACTAACAACCTTAGAAGCAGAAAAAACCGAACCCATTGCTATAATTGGCATGGCGTGCCGTTTTCCTGGTAGCGCGAACAACCCCGAAGCATTTTGGCAATTGTTGCGAGATGGAGTCAATGCAGTTAGTGAAATTCCTTCCCCACGTTGGGATGTAGCGAACTACTACGATGAAAATCCCGATACTCCAGGAAAAATGTACACTCGCTACGGTCATTTTATCGACCGAGTAGAGGAATTTGATCCTCAGTTTTTTGGAATTTCCCCCCGTGAAGCCGTAGCAATGGACCCCCAACAACGGCTATTGTTAGAAGTTAGTCACGAAGCCTTAGAACGGGCTGGACAATCAACCCAAAAACTTAAAGGTAGTAAGACATCTATATATATAGGACTATGTTTTGATGACTACGCCAAATATAGCGTTTCGCATCCCACACAAATTGATGCTTTCAGCAGTTTAGGTAACACTCGCAGTATCGCCGCCGGACGCATTGCCTACGTGTTAGGATTGCAAGGAACAGTCATGCAACTAGATACCACCTGTTCTTCCTCCTTGCTGGGAGTACATTTAGCCTGTCAAAGTCTCCGTAATGGTGAGTCTGACATGGCTTTAGCGGGAGGAGTCAACTTAATTTTAGCCCCAGAAGCAATGATAGGCTTTTGTAAGTTGAAAGCCTTAGCAGTGGATGGACGTTGTAAAACCTTAGATGCGGCGGCTGACGGTTACGGACGAGGTGAGGGATGTGGTATTGTGGTGTTGAAAAAATTGCGAGATGCGATCGCTAACCATGATCCCATTTTAGCAGTGATTCGTGGTTCCGCAGTCAATCACGACGGCAGCAGCAACGGTTTAACCGCCCCCAACGGTACAGCCCAAGCAGCCGTAATTCGCCAAGCTTTAGAAAACGCCCAAGTAGAACCCCAACAAGTCCAGTATAGTGAACTCCACGGCACAGGTACAGTTCTCGGCGATCCCATCGAAGTTTTAGCACTAGCTCAGGTACTAGGTGAAGGTAGAAGTAAAAATCAACCCTTGTCCATTGGTTCTGTGAAAACCAACATTGGACATTTAGAAAGTGCAGCAGGAGTAGCGGGATTAATCAAAGTAATTCTAGCATTGCAAAATCAACAAATTCCTGCCCATGTCAACTTACAACAACCAAACCCCTATATTCCGTGGCAGAAATTACCTGTCACCGTCCCGACTCAGTTAACTCCTTGGCAAAGTGAAAACGGTAAACGCATTGCTGGTATTAGTTCTTTCGGGATGAGTGGGACAAATGTGCATCTGGTTTTAGAAGATTTTACCCCCGTTCAAAATTCCCAGAGGGGAGAGGCATATCATCTACTTACCATCTCTGCTAAAACACCCCAAGCACTGGGGGAACTTGTAGGAGAATACATCAAATACTTTGATTCACAGCCAGATAATAACTTTGCTGATATTTGCTTTACTTCCAACGTCGGGCGATCGCACTTTCCCTACCGTTTAGCGATGCCCGCCAATTCTTATAGTACAGCTTATGAAAAATTATTTAATTACTCAAAATCTACCCCAGAAATATTTTCTAGTCAAGTAGTTATCCCAAATTTGCCCAAAATTGCTTTTCTCTTCACCGGACAAGGTTCACAATACCTCAACATGGGTAGAGAACTCTACCAAACCCAACCTTATTTTCGCCAACAAATCGACAAATGTTGTGAGTTATTGCATCCCCACTTAGACATAGATTTACATTCAATTTTATTTGAGGAAAAGGCGAATCAGCAATTACTTTCCCAAACTATTTACACCCAACCAGCATTATTTGTTTTAGAATACGCCATAACTCAACTGTGGCTACACTGGGGAATTACACCTGATTTTCTCATGGGACATAGCCTGGGGGAATATGTAGCCGCTTGTATTGCAGGTGTTTTCAGTTTATCAGACGCACTGAAATTAATTGCTAACCGCGCCCGTTTGATGCAAGAATTTCCTGAGAATGGAAAAATGTTAGCTGTTGCCGCATCAGTTGCAGACATTACTAAATATATTCAACCATATGCTCAGAAAATTGCCATAGCCGCCATCAATTCCCCAAATAATACAGTTATTTCCGGTGAAAAAACAGCAATTGAGGAACTTGCAGAAATCCTCGCAAATCAGGGAATTAAAAATACTCCCTTATCAGTTTCCCATGCCTTTCATTCTCCATTAATGGAGTCAATCTTAGCAGAATTTAGACAAGTAGCTGAAAGTATTAGATTTCATCCACCCAAAACCCCAATAATTTCCAACATTACAGGTAAAATCATTAATACACAAATAGCTCAAGCTGAGTATTGGTGTAATCACATTTTACAACCTGTGCAATTTGCACTAGGGATGGAAACATTAGCCACAGAAAACTGCGAAATCTTCCTAGAAATTGGGGCAAAACCAACCTTATTGAGTATAGGTCAAACCTGTTTAAACTCAGCCGAAAAATATTCCTGGTTGCCCAGTTTACGCCCAGGACAAAATGATGTCCAAACAATATTATCCAGTCTAGCATCATTATATATGCAAGGTGTAGATATCAACTGGGAAAACTTCAACGGAGATGAACCAAATCAAAGAGTAAATTTACCAACCTACTCATTTCAACGCCAGAGATATTGGGTAGAAAACCTCAACTCACCCAAACCAACCCAAACATCTAACCTCCACCCATTATTAGGAGAAAGGTTACAACTAGCGAAAACAGAAAACATATATTTCCAAAATCCAATTTCTCAAAATTACCCAGACTACTTACATCAACATCAAATTCTTGGTAAAATAATCATGCCGGCTGCGGCTTATGTAGAAATAGCAATTGCAGCCGCAGAAAAAATATTTAAATCTAACTCCTACCAAATTCAAAATATAGAAATTCTCCAAGCCTTAGCAGAAACGACAGATATCACCTTACAAATAACTTTCACCCCCTTAGAAAACCAAACTTATAGATTTGAAATCCTCTCCTTCCATTCTCCTTCCCTTTGCGCCTTTGCGCCTTTGCGCGAACCAAAAACCCACACCACCGGAATCATCCAAAAATCACCCCCATCCTCACCCCCATCTCCAGACATTACCCAAATACAAAAAACGTGCAACCAAGAAATTAACGTAAATACCTACTACCAAACCTGCAAACAAGTAGGAATAGAATATGGAAAATTATTCCAAGCCATTCAAAAACTTTGGCGAGGAGAAAAACAAGCATTAGGACAAATAAAACTATCCCCAGAAATAGACATATCCCCTTATAAAATTCATCCTATATTATTAGATGCTTGTTTACAGGTAATGGGAGCAATTTTACTCGACTTCCAAACATCTACAGCTTACCTACCTGTAGCCATAGAAAAAGTGTCTTGGTATGACGAAAACTCAACATCCTCTCACATCTGGAGTCATGTACAACTGCGAGACACATCTGATTATATTGCTGATATACAAATCTTCCATCCAGATGGCAAATTAATTGCAATCATCAACGGGTTAAAAATTCAACCAGTCAGACAATTAAACAACTGGCATGATTGGTTATATAATATTGAATGGCAAGCAGAACCAATTCTGAGCGATCGCTTACTCACTCCCACTGCAATCAGTAACTCAAAATTACAACTATTACAGCAGTCAGATTTACAAAACTACATATCCTTATCATCCCAACTAGAAAAGCTGAGTTTTGATTGTATATTACAGACATTTCAACAACTGCAACTACCATTAACACTTGGCGAAGAGTTCTCTGCAACAGAAACAATGCAGAAAATGGGTATAACAAGCCAATATAAAAAATTGTATCAGCATTTATTACACATTCTCCAAAGCCAAGGAATATTACAACCCCAAGGAGAAAACTGGCGAGTCATAAAAACACCGCCCAGCATAACAACCGCCTCAGTTTTTCCCCAATTGCGTCAAGGATATCCCAACGCCACATCAGAATTAAATCTACTCCAACGCTGTACTAGCAATTTAGCAGCAGTTTTACTGGGAAAAACCGATTCATTAGAGTTATTGTTTCCAGGTGGAGACTTGATCGACTTAACCCAACTTTACCAAAATTCACCCATTGCTCAAATGATGAATAATTTGGTAAAACAAGCCATTATCACAGCCATAGCTGAAATACCATCAGAAAAACCCCTGAAAATTCTAGAAATAGGTGCGGGAACAGGGGGAACTACAGCACATCTGTTACCTGAATTGGCGCAAAGAGAAATTGAATATTACTTCACCGACGTTTCACCATTATTCTTGAGCAAAGCACAGCAACAATTCTCAGATTATTCTTGTGTAAAATACCAATTATTTGATGTAGAAAAATCGCCCTCTGCTCAAGGCTTCACAGAAAATAATTTTGATATTATCATAGCTGCTAACGTTCTCCACGCCACCCAAGATTTACAGAAAACTGTAATACACCTTAAGCAGTTATTGTCAAGGGGAGGCTTACTGTTTTTATTAGAAGGAGTGCATACTGTCTGGTGGCTAGATTTAATCTTTGGCTTAACTGAAGGCTGGTGGCGTTTCCAAGACTATGGCTTACGTCCCCATCATCCCCTGATTTCCAGCAGACAATGGCAAAAATTACTCACACAAGAAGGTTTTGAATCTCCCACGCTATTAAATGAAATTATCGGAAATCAGGCGCTAATTGTGGCGCAAGCTGCAATTACACCAGATAAATGGGTAATATTAGCAGATAAACAGGGAGTAGGACAAAAAATTGCCAGTCATCTCCAAGCCCAAGGCGCAACTTGCGAGTTAATTTTTGCTGACTCAGAACTTTCCACCCTTCCCACTCCAGCATCACACCTAATTAACCTCTGGGGTTTAGATGTACCTCTCCCCAACGAATTAACTACAGAACAATTGATGGAAACACAACAGACACTCTGCGAAAGTCTGTTGTATTGGCTACATAATAACGTAAAACATCAGCAATTATCGCAATTGTGGCTAGTAACTCAAGGAGCAGTAAATACAGGAAAAGATGCCTCCATAAAAGGACTTGCAGCCGCATCATTGTGGGGAATAAATAAAGTAATACAGTTAGAACATCCAGAACTAAACTGTCGCTGTTTAGACCTAGACCCAAACCGTACCCCCACAGAACAAACAGACATTATCCTCAAAGAACTCCTCACAAATTCCCCAGAAACAGAAATTGCGTGGCGTAACCAAACCCGATATGCTGCAAGACTCACTCAAACTCCTCTCCGCGCCTCCGCGCCTCTGCGTGAAAATCACCGTCTAACCATCAAACAAAGAGGAACATTAGAAAACCTCTCCTTCCAAACAGTTAATCGCCCTTCCCCAGAACCAGGAGAAATAGAAATCTGCGTTCAAGCAACAGGCTTAAACTTCCGCGATGTCTTAAACGCCTTAGACTTGTACCCAGGTGAACCCGGAATGTTAGGCTGTGAGTGCGTTGGGGAAATAGTAGCCATTGGTACAGGGGTAAAACACCTGCAAGTCGGACAAAGAGTCATGGCCTTAGCCAGTGGGAGTTTTAGCCAGTATGTCACTGTGAATGAGGCGATCGCAATCCCCCTACCCCAACATCTAAGTATAATTGATGGCGCAACCATACCCGCCGCCTTTCTCACCGCCTTTTATACCTTGCACCACTTAGCAAAAATTCGCCCTGGTGACAGAGTTCTCATCCATGTAGCTGCGGGTGGTGTCGGACAAGCAGCCATCCAAATAGCCCAACTAGCAGGGGCAGAAATATTTGCTACCGCTAGTCCCCAGAAGTGGGAAACTTTGCAAAACTTAGGCGTAAAGCAGATTTTCAACTCTCGCACCTTAGATTTTGCTGAAGAAATTCTCGCCCAAACTCAAGGAGAAGGTGTAGATATTATCCTCAATTCCCTCAGTGGAGATTTTATTACTGAGAGTTTAGCTATTCTCAAACCCCAAGGAAGGTTTGTAGAAATTGGCAAAATTGATGTGTGGACAGAGGAACAGGTAAAACAAATTAAACCAGATGCAAGTTATTTCTTGGTAGATTTATTTGATTTGTGCCACCAGCAACCAAAGCTTGTACAGAGTATGTTACAGCAATTGGTGCAGGAATTTGAGCAACATCGCTTAAAACCCCTAGCTGCGAAAGTATTTCCCATTACTCAAATAGTAGATGCTTTTCGGTATATGCAACAGGGTAAGCATACTGGAAAAGTAGCTGTGGACTGGGGACTGGGAAATTCTCCCTATCCTCTGAAAGAGAATTGCACTTATTTAATTACTGGTGGTTTAGGCGGTTTGGGGTTATTGGTGGCGGAATGGCTGGTAAAAATGGGTGCGAATCATCTCCTCTTACTGGGACGCAATGCACCTACACCTGATGCAGTTTCACGGATTCAGAAGTTAGAAGCTACTGGAGTGAGGATTGCGATCGCACAAATAGATGTATCCCAAACCCCAGCTTTAAGCAACATCTTGACAGAAATAGAAAAATCTGCATATCCCCTAGCTGGAATCATCCATGCGGCGGGAGTATTAGATGATGGAGCGCTGTTACAAATGAACTGGGAACGCTTTCAAAAAGTGATGGCGGCGAAAGTCATGGGGGCTTGGAACCTCCATACCTTAACCCAACACCAACCCTTAGATTTCTTCGTTTTATTCTCCTCAGCTACCGCCTTATTCGGTTCACCGGGACAAGCAAACCACGTGGCTGCAAATACCTTCCTAGATACCCTAGCCCATTATCGACAAACCCAAGGCTTACCCGCACAGAGTATTAACTGGGGAATTTGGTCTGAAATTGGTTCAGCTACCCAAGCTACCAACCAAATGCAGCAAAGAGGAATTGAAGCGATCGCACCATCAGATGGTATTCAAATTTTACAACATCTCATCACCCAACCCCTCACCCAAATAGGAGTAATACCCATAGATTGGCGAAAATTTGCCCAACAGGGAATTACCTCCAAATTCTTCCAGCATTTTTACACCACAAAAAACCGAGAAAATACCCAAAACACCCCCAATCAAACAGCCACCGCCAACTTACTAGAAAAATTATCCCAACTAGAAAAAGCAGCAGGTGATGAACTACTACAAACCTATATCAGTGAACAAATAGCAAAAATATTAGGTTTTACAGCCAATGAAATTAACCCACAAACCGGATTTTTCGACTTAGGAATGGACTCACTCACAGCCATTGAACTCAAAAATCGCCTCCAAACCGACCTCAAACTCACCCTCCCATCAACAATAGCCTTCGACTATCCCAACATACAAACATTAGCCCACCACCTCAACAACGAACTACAAAAAACCCCAGAACTCTCCACAGCAGAAATCGCCGAATTACTAGCCCAAGAACTCAACTCTTAACACTCTTTCCCTTTGCGCCTTTGCGCCTTTGCGTGAAAAAAAACACCATGACACAAGACTACCGCACCCTAATGCAAAACGCCCTCAAGCAAATCCAAGACTTGAAAGGCCAACTCAAAACTCAAAACGAACCCATAGCCATAGTAGGAATGGGCTGTCGCCTTCCTGGTGGTGCAGACACCCCAGAGGCATTGTGGCAATTAGTACGCAACGGACATGATGCAATTACAGAGATTCCAAGCGATCGCTGGAACATCAACACCCTTTACCACAACAATCCCAGCACACCTGGAAAAATGTCCACCCGTCACGGTGGTTTTATTAAACACCTCCAAGAATTTGACGCAGACTTCTTCAACATAGCACCGCGAGAAGCCATATCTCTAGATCCCCAACAAAGGCTATTATTAGAGATCACATGGGAAGCCCTAGAAAACACAGGCATCTTACCCGAACAACTTATAGGTAGTCAAACAGGAGTATTTATTGGCATCAGTAGCAATGATTACTCCACCCACTTATTGCAACGTCCCATTACAGACATTGATGCCTACCTAGCAACTGGTAATTCCCACAGTACAGCATCTGGTCGTATTTCTTACATATTAGGATTCACCGGCCCCTCCCTAGCAGTAGATACCGCTTGTTCCTCCTCCTTAGTCGCCGTACATCTCGCCTGTCAAAGCCTACATCAAGGAGAATGTCAACTCGCCATAGTCGGTGGTGTAAATCGCATCCTATCCCCAGAATTTACCATCAACTTTTCCCAAGCGCGGATGTTAGCAGCAGATGGAAAATGCAAAACCTTTGATGCTAAAGCAGATGGCTTCGTGCGCGGTGAAGGCTGCGGCGTAATCATTCTGCAAAAACTTAGCGATGCCTTAGCCGCCAAACATCCCATCCTAGCAGTAATTCGGGGTAGTGCCGTCAACCAAGATGGACGCAGTAGCGGCTTAACAGTCCCCAATGGCCCCTCACAACAAGCAGTCATCAGACAAGCATTAAAAAACGCAACATTACAACCTAGTGATATTACTTATATAGAAGCACATGGAACAGGTACAGCCTTGGGAGATCCCATAGAAATTGGCGCATTAGGGGCTGTATTTCGGCAAAAACAGCCAGAATCGCCGTTATTAGTAGGTTCACTCAAAACCAACATCGGACACTTAGAAGCAGCAGCCGGAATAGCCGGGTTAATCAAAGTCGTACTGGCGTTCAAATATGGAGAAATTCCCCCTCACTTGCATTTTCAACAACCAAACCCTCATATTCCCTGGGAACAGTTTCCGATTCATATTCCCACCACTTGCACACCTTGGCATGGTAAAAAAATAGCTGGGGTAAGTTCCTTTGGTTTTAGTGGAACTAACGCTCATATTATTTTGTCTGAAAATGACTCCCTCCCTTTGGTAAGGGGAGGGTTGGGGAGGGGTTCGGAACGTCCTTTGCATATTTTGACTTTATCAGCTAAAACTGAAACAGCCTTAAAACAACTAGCACAAAACTATATCAGCCACCTCAATCAGCATCAAAATATTGATTGGGCAGATATTTGTTATAGTGCCAATACTGGGAGAAGTCAATTAGAACATCGTTTAGCTATTATTGCAGATTCCCTCACCACAGCCCAAGAAAAACTAAATTGTTTCATTAACAGTGAAACAACCGCAAATATCTTTACAAATAGAGTAAATTATCAATCTCGTCCGAAAATTGCCTTCCTCTTCACCGGACAAGGTTCACAATACCCACAAATGGGCTTTCAACTATATCATACTGCCCCCTTATTTCGAGAAACAATAGATAAATGCTGTCAATTATTATTAGCTAACTCAGGTTTAGATTTACAGCCGTTCTTCTGGGCAAAAAATAACCAAAATAGTAACGAATTACTTTCCCAAACTCTCTACACACAACCCGCATTATTCATCCTTGAATATGCACTTTGTCAACTGTGGCTATCTTGGGGAATCAAACCTGATTTTCTCATAGGACATAGCATTGGTGAATATGTAGCCGCTTGTATTGCTGGAGTTTTCAGTTTAGAAGATGGGTTAAAAATAATTGCCAACCGCGCCCGTTTAATGCAACAACTACCCCAAGGTAAAATGGTAGCAGTAATAGCCAGCGCCTCTGAATTAGAAAAATTAATATTACCCTATAATCAACAGGTTTCAATTGCTGCAATTAATGCACCTAATAATACAGTAATTTCCGGAGAAACCTCTGCAATTGAGCAAATTATAACCGTTTTAACAGCAAAAAAAATTAAAAGTATACCTTTATCAGTTTCCCATGCTTTCCACTCACCCATGATGACAGAGATGTTAGGAGAATTTGAGGAAATTCTGCGTACTATCAATTTTCATTCTCCTAAATATCAGATCATCTCTAATGTCACCGGGAATTTAATTAATTCAGAAATCGCCACTCCTGAATACTGGTGTCGTCATATTTGTGAACCAGTCCAGTTTTTTCCAGGAATAGAAACTTTAATTCAGCAAGATTGTACTGTATTTATAGAAATAGGTGCAAAGCCAACCTTACTACAAATGACACGTTCAATTATTGCCAATCAAGAAAAAAGCAATATAAAATTATTACCAACATTGCAACTAGGACAACAAGACTGGCAAGTCATACTATCAAGTATAGCCGCACTTTATGCAAAAGGAGTCAAATTTGATTGGCATGGCTTCGAGCAAAATTACCAACGACAACGCCTAGAATTACCAAATTATCCGTTTCAGAGAAAGCGGTATTGGGTAGATATTAATCCAAAAAATAAAACTTCTCATTCAACCAATAATAGTATACATCCCTTATTAGGACAAACAATAAACTTAGCTAAATCTAGTGATATATATTTTCAGCAAAAAATCTCTGATAGTTATCCTGTCTATCTCCAACACCATCGCGTATTTAACCAAATTATCTTACCTGGGGCGGCTTATTTAGAAATGGCCTTGGCTGCGGGAAAGGAAATATTTAAAGATGATAAAATTTGTTTAGAAACTATTTCTTTTCAACAACCTTGTATTTTAAATCCAGATACTTCCAGAAATATACAACTTATCCTCAAGAATAATCAGGAATTTGAAATTGTCAGCGCCGAAATCAACCCAGTCGAAAATAACTGGATAACTCATGCTACTGGTAAAATAAAACCTCACAGTGATATTCCTCAAAATCAGGTTATTAATTTTGTAGAACTGCAAAATCAATTTACTAAAATTACAGATATTCCTAACTTCTATGAAAATCTCAAACAAGTAGGAATTAATTATGGTGAAACCTTCCAAAGTATTACCCAAATTTGGCATCATGAAAACCAAGCATTAGCCGAAATTTACTTACCATCAGCTTGTAATTGCCGTCATAATTATCAATTTCATCCTATTGTTTTAGATGCTTGCTTGCAAACCATAGCAGCAATTTTTTACCATCAAATTACACCCTCTATTTATTTACCCATTGGTGTAAATAAATTGACAATTTGGCAACCCATTGGCGAAAAAGTTTGGAGTTTAGTTAAATTAATTCCGCAACAAACAACCTCCCCAATTTTAATCGCTGATATCCAAATTTTCACCCCAGATGGACAAGTTATTGCTGTATTAGAAGGATTACAACTCAAAGCATTACAATCAGAAAATCTCTTAG
Source organism: Nodularia chucula CCY0103 (assembly GCF_963923915.1). Lineage (NCBI taxonomy): Bacteria > Bacillati > Cyanobacteriota > Cyanophyceae > Nostocales > Nodulariaceae > Nodularia > Nodularia chucula. Next base: position 136,301 of record NZ_CAWUOL010000002.1, read on the forward strand.
AGTGGAAAAACTGGTTATATGAAATTGAATGGCGACTTCAACCGTTAACTATTAATTATAAATCTGATTCTTCCCTGACTTCTCCGGTAGAAATTGCCGAAAAAATAGCACCTCAGTTTACCCAACTTTTAACAACAGATGAAATTCAACGTTATGCCCAATTTCTGCCAAAATTAGAAAAATTAAGTCTTGCATATATTATCCAAGCACTGCAAATTTTTAGTTCATCTTCACCGCACAAAGGACAAGTTGCACCACAATATCAACAATTATATACACATCTATCTACCCTACAAAAGCAACATGATCAGAATTTTGAAAATCCGCAAAATCTCCAAACAGAACTAAAAACCCAATACCCAGAAACAACAGCCGAATTAACTTTAATAGAACGTTGCGGGACAAACTTGGCTAAAGTTTTGCAGGGAGAATGTAATCCTTTAGACATATTATTCCCCAACGGAGACTTAACAACCCTTACCCAATTGTATCAAAATTCTCCTGGTGCAAAGGTAATGAATACCTTAGTACAACAAGCGGTAAACTCAGCTTTAGAAAAATTACCACCAGGGGAAAAGGTGCGAATTGTAGAAATTGGTGCTGGTACTGGGGGAACAACAGCTTATGTATTACCGCAACTTGCTAACAAATCTGTAGAATATGTATTTACAGATATTTCACCTGTATTTATAGCAAAAGCACGTCAGCAATTTTCAGATTATGGGTTTGTGAGTTACCAAACTCTAAATATTGAACAACCATTAGCAAATCAAGATTTTAATGATCATAGTTTTGACATAGTAATTGCGGCTAATGTCCTACACGCAACCGAGAATTTAACCCACGCAGTTACTAATATTAAATCCTTACTTAAAAATCAGGGACTGCTAATACTTCTAGAAGGTACTCGCCCCAGTGCTTGGATAGATTTGATTTTCGGCTTAACTGAAGGTTGGTGGCGTTTTCAAGATAAAGATTTACGCCCTCATCATCCCCTGATTTCTACATCTACTTGGAAAAATTTACTCCAAACCAATGGATTTACCAACGTTGTTAATATTACTCCCGATGTAATTCTCCCAGAAGTCTTAGCCGCACAAAGTGTAATTATCTCCCAATTCATCAAGGAAACTAAAAGCCTCAAAGAATGGTTAATTATTGCAGATTTACCAGAATTGGCAGCAGGTATCGCCCAACAATTACAATTACAACAGGAATCTGCTATTATCCTTAAACTCTCTGATAATATTCGAGAATTTCTCCATCAATCATCTTCTCAGTCTATCAAACACATTATTTATATCGCTGGTTGTCAAGACAATATAAATGAATGTAATCATGTTCTTCATCTCGTCCAAACTCTCATTCAAACCCAACATTACCCTATTAATCTCTGGTTAGTGACTCAAGATGCTGTCAATCCTCACACTATCACAGGATTAAGTCAGTCTTCTCTATGGGGTATGGGCAAAGTAATCAGTTTAGAACACCCAGAATTAAATTGTCGCTGTGTTGATTTAGATCCTACACAAGAACTGATTACTCAAATTCAAAACCTCGTTACCGAAATTACTCATCCTGGGGAAGAAAAACAAATTTCTCTACACACATCTGGACGCAAGGTAGCAAGATTAACTCGTTTTACTGATCAAAGTCTTCCCAATCAACCGTACCATTTAACAATTGCCAAACGGGGTGTACTTACATCTTTAAAATGGGAACCTTTCCCCCGTCGTCAACCCGAAGCTGGAGAGGTAGAAATTCAGGTAAAAGCCACAGGATTAAATTTTATTGATGTTCTGGATGCTTTGGGATTATTACCTTTTGAACGTAACTGGTTTGGTGTGGAATGTGCTGGGGAGGTTGTCGCCGTTGGTGAGGGTGTAACTCAGTTCGGTATCGGTGATGCTGTGGTGGCTTTGGCTGCTGATAGTTTTAGTCAATATGTGACAACTAATGCTAATTATGTGATTGCAAAACCCAATTCCTTGAGTTTTGCCGACGCAGCGACAATTCCTGCCAATTTCCTGACTGCTGCATATAGTTTGTGGGAAGTTGCGAAAATTCAACCGGGACAACGCATTCTCATTCACGCGGCGACTGGGGGAACCGGAATGGCGGCTTTACAAATTGCCCAAGAAGCTGGGTTAGAAGTGTTCGCTACAGCTAGTCCGGGAAAATGGGAGACTTTACGCGGTTTAGGTGTACAGCATATTTTTAACTCTCGTACCTTAGATTTTGCTGAGGAAATTCAAGAAATCACCCACGGAGAAGGGGTGGATATTGTGTTTAACTCTCTGTCTGGTGAGTTCATTCCTGCTAGTTTATCAATACTCAAACCTCAAGGACAATTTATCGAAATTGGGAAACGGGGAGTTTGGAATGCACAACAGGTTGCTGAAGTCAAGCCCCAAGTTTCTTATCATCTTGTGGATTTGATGAGTTTTGCTCAACAAGAACCAGGGAAAATCCAAACTTTGTTGTGTCGTCTTATGGAGAAGTTTAACACCGGACAACTGCAATCGCTTCCTCAAACTATTTTCCTCGCCACCAAAATAGTAGAAGCGTTGCAGATGATGCAACAAGCCAAACATATCGGTAAAATCATTATTACTCACACACCAACTGAGTTAGTAAAACCCCAAGCTACTTATTTAATTACAGGGGGAATGGGCGGTTTAGGTTTGCGTGTGGCACGTTGGCTAGTAGAAAAAGGTGCAAAATATCTTGTGCTTTTAGGACGTAACCAGCCAAATACGGAAGCACAAGCACAAATTCAAGCTTTAGAAGCAGCCGGAGCTACAATCATTACTGCCCAGGTTGATGTGAGCCAAAAAGCAGAATTAGCAACAGTGCTGGCAGACATTCACCAAAACTATCCGCCTTTACGTGGTGTAATTCATGCCGCAGGAGTTTTAGATGATGGGGTTTTGCAGCAATTAAATTTAGAAAGATTGCAGGGTGTCATGAGTCCCAAAGTTACTGGGGCTGAGAATCTGCATCTATTAACCCAAAACATTCCTCTGGATTATTTTATCATGTTTTCCTCGGCTGCTTCTCTACTGGGTTCTCCAGGACAGGCAAATCACGTAGCTGCAAATACATTTTTGGATGCTTTAGCCCAATATCGCCGTCACCAGGGATTACCAGCACTGAGTATAAATTGGGGCGTATGGTCTGATATTGGTGCAGCCGCTAAAAGACAAGTTTCTAATCAAATGAGTTTACGGGGTATCGGTGAAATTACTCCCGACCAAGGTATAGATATTTTAGAACTTCTCCTCACTCAATCTTCTACACAAGTAGGAGTAATTCCTATCAATTGGTCAGAACTTCTTAAGCAAAAATTATATTCCTCTTTCTTTAGCGATTTTTACCACCAAAAGTCAGCAACCATTAATGAAAATCAAACTTCTCAATTAATACAGCAAATCCAATCTTTAGGCGTAAAAGAACGTATTTCATACTTAAAAAATTATCTGCAAACAGAAGTTAGTCAAGTCTTAGGTTCTTCTTCTGCTCAATTACCAGATGTAGAGTTAGGGTTTTTTGATATGGGTATGGATTCACTGATGATGGTAGAGTTGCGTAGTCGTTTAGAAGCAGGTTTAAACCAAACAATTTCTTCTACAATGTTGTTTGAGCATCCCCATATTAATGCTCTAGCTGAATATATTGCTACGGAGTTGTTAGCGAAAAATAGTGTGATTTCCCCCACAATTGAACAGAAGTGTGTCACCCCTTTAAATAATTTTTCCTCTGAAGAGGGTGTGGGATCATCTATTACAGCAGAATTAGAAGCTTTAGAAGCTCTATTAAACGGGTGTGGTTAAACCGGATAATCCGGGTTAAATCACATTGTGGGTTCGCAGACTAATTAAAAAATTAGGAACGCAAGAATAAGGTTTTTGGCTGATGTTTTCGCAGACTAATTGAAACAATCCTACCAAATTCGCAGATTATTTATGTAAAACATCAGATGCCTTTTGACTTTTCCTTAACGGGTGACAAGAAGGCTAAACAGCTTGTTTTATCAGGGATAGAGCCTGAAAACCACGTTGGAAAAAGAGGCGTTTATGAGGCTTGAGAGCGATTAAATTCAGAGCTAAATCAGCCCATAATTCCATGCCATACATCCATAGTTGTCCGTAGAGAGCAAAGCTAAAATCACTCTGACGTGGGTACTTATCCTGATGTTGTTGAATACGTCCGGCATAAGTCTCTATACTTAATTGTTTCATCCGTTGACCGTGCATAGTGGCTAAACTATAAGCAATTACAATCAATAAAACTAAGGCTAAAAAACGAGTCTCATTAACTTTAGTATCTTCTAGATTATAGCCACCAGTTTTACAATCCTTAAAGAACTGTTCAATTCCCCATCGGCATCTATAAAGACATAAAGTTTGTTTCAAAGTTGGTAAATTTGTTAGGATGTACCAAGGTTCTTTGGGTCCTTTATTTTTATATTTTCTCTTCCAATAAATAGCGATATTAAATAAGCCTAATTCATCTCCTTTACCACATCTAACTTTCTCATAAAACTTCGACATTCCTGGCTGAAATCCTTGATTTTTAAGAACTTGATATTCTTGTCCTAATTTTTCCTGGAAATAGAGGTTTTTCTTCTGACGTAGAGCAAAGTATACTCCTTGCTCCTCAAGCCATTTAGCCAGCTTGGGGCTATGAAATTCTCTATCTGCTAACACCACAATCCGACATTTTTTCAATAACTTTATTGCCGTCTTTATTAATCTTTTCTGTGTTTGTAAATTACTATTTCCCACATGATTTAATGTTTCCCAATACAATGGTAGGGCATGAGTACCCCATACTAATGTCACCATAAATATGTTCCGCCCTTTCCACTGAGTTCGGTCTAGTGCTACCATCCAATAACCATATTTTTGATACTGTTTTTTGTGAAAGTAACGGCGCTGTTGTCGATTCAGTTGCTTTGGTGTTAACGATTGTCTAATCCAATATTTTATCAGTGGAAACCATAATAATTTTACGCAGAGTTTACCTATTCCTAAAAATCTTTGTAAATTGCGTTTCCTACTTTCATATCTAATCGGTTGCGGAAATAAACTGGCTAATTTTGACAGTTTGACTTGGCGATGAGCTTGTATCAATAACAACAATATCTCCAGTGTTAGATACTGCTGCTCTGTCAAATGCTTTCGGAAAATTGTTTGATATGATTGTGGCAACATTTATTTTTTTTCTTGGGGGGCAATTTACCCCTATTTTTTACCACTTTATTTTCTCAAATTATTGCCACATCTCATCTTGAGCCACCTTGTCACCCGTTAAGTTCTTTTTAGCCTTAATTCTTTGGTTACTAGCGCCTACATCTATTAAATATTCTGGACGAATCATGCCATTTTCTATATCTAAAAGATAATCCTAATTAGATATCTTGCAGAATTGATTTTGTGTTATGATGTTTAATTTTCTTAATCTTAAGGGGATGGGATGAGATAACTAAATTGACTCCTGGGGTATTTGTAGCGATAGTTGTCATCGCCGAACGTCTGACAGAAAAAACATCACACACTCAAAAGCCAATTGATTATTAATCAAGAAATCAGGAGAAATTATTTGTACTTTTTTTGGTAAAGGGCGCTGCCATGATTTCGCCTTATTCAAAGCTAGTGGAGTTCATTTTCATCCTGAAATACAAGGTTTCCACGATAGTGGTTATCAAGGAATTAACCAATATCATAGCAACAGTTATACTCCTAAAAAAAGCCTAAAAAGAGAGAAATTTCAACTTTAGAAAAAGACTATAATCGGGCTTTAGCAAAGGCAAGAATTGGCATTGAACACGTCAATCGCCGCCTAAAAATTTTTAAGATTTTTGGTTATACATCTCGTAATCGCCGTCGTCGTTATGGTCTGCGTTGTAACTTACTAGCAGCAAGCCCTAAGTAAATTTGTGGAATAATTCAATTGGAAAGCGATCGCAAAAAGAAGCTCCCATATCCCACCTCATGATGTCTTTCACTAATGCGCTTTCTAACACAAAGGTAGCAAAGAAGGCTAAAACCGTCTCCAGTTGGTTTAAGTCTTCATCCTGACGCAAAATTTGCAGTGCTTCCCTAATTGTAGACTCATTATCTCCTCCTTTGAGAATGGGAACAAATGGCAGCAATGATGGTAGAGATTGCCGAAAAGGAATATTAACATCAATTTCCCACAGGTGAATCACACGGTAATCTTGGGTTGCGGTTAATCCCACAATACTTGATTCGTACCTGGTGGGTATTATGGTATCACTCGTTTGCAAGATATTAATTAGTACCGGGTAAGTAGGTATTTTGATTTTTACAAATGAAGGTATGATTGAAAGTTTAATTTATTTGGTAGATGATTTCAATAAACTAGCTCTCATAAATCCGTCCTTTGTGAAATGCTAAATTAAAAAATCCAAAATTCAGACATTTTTCTGAACTCTGGATTTCAAGTGTTTATTTTCAACTTGGGAATTTTGACTACACAATATTCCTAGTCACCACTTCCCGAATGCACGGTTTTCACCCATTTTAAGCGCTTTGGTCTCATGGACATCCGCGCTGTAGTACTACTCATCACTACTAACCAATGCAACATATATAAAGAGCCACGTACTGTTTGTAGCAGTAACTCAAAAGATGTAGAAATATTAAATTTCCGATCTTTCCCTATGCGCTTCAGTCCGGCAAACATTCCCATAAAAGACATAGTTACCGAAAGTGTAGTTACTGGAGCTAACATTGGTACACGATGCCGAGCCAGCGCCATTAATATATCTGGAACGGCTGCTGTAGGTAGGATATACATACTGAACATAAACATCAGCATATCCCAAGTTTTGCGTACACCCATGCGGTTTTTGCAGATGAGATCCCAGTAATCTAAATAACGTTGATAACCCCCTTCTGCCCAGCGATTACGCTGATGCCAGAGAGCGATCGCATTTGTCACACCTTCTTCCTGCACAAAGGGGAAAAATGTACATTCAATGTCCCATTTATCCAAATGTAGGCGTAAAGTCATATCCAAATCGTCAGTGATAGTCTCTTCATTCCATCCGCCACAACTTTCTAAGGCTGTACGTCGAACAAATTGACCATTACCTCGGAGTTCACCAATACCACCAATGGCAATACGTTGTTGTTGAAACCACGTATCCAAAGCCATTTCTGCCATCTGCCCCTTAGTCCAAAAATTTTCTTTGGCGTTAGCGATCGCTTTTCGCACCTGTACCGCCCCCACCTTTTCGCGTTGGAATAAAGGTGCTACCTGTAGCAGTAAGTCTGGTACTACTTGAGCATCAGCATCAAAAACTGCGACAATTTCGCCCTTTGTCAAGGGTAATACCTGATTTAATGCTCCTGATTTGCCACCACTAGCTTCAGTGGAACGTCTGAGAACCTTAAGTTGTTTATATTCAGGCTCTAGTGCGGCTAATAAATCCGGTGTGCTGTCGGTGCTGTTATCGTCAATAATCCAGACTTCATACTGTCCATCTGGATATTCGAGACTACAAAGATTTTTAACTAATTTACTAATAACGGCTTCTTCATTTTTTGCTGCTACTAAAAGAGATACAGATGGAAAATTCCCCTGCATTTCTTTGGTGTAGCGTCGGGGTTTGGCAAATACCACCACTAAAGCATGAAATCCCAGGAGAGTAGTCAGTCCTAGAATAAATATGGAACCCCAAGAAGCTAGATGTAAAGCGATTGTACCGCTCCACACCACAGTTAAAACTAGAGCAGCTTTGCGTCTACGTCCTTGAAAACGGGATGGTAGAGACATAGAATCTACCTCTACCACTGTTTCCTCCTCATCTGCCGATGGTTCGGATAATAGGGAGTTAAGTTGGTCAAGCTCGTCGTAATAATTGTTTTCAGGCCAGGGATTCGCTGGCATAGGTTACCTAATTCAAAACTATTTCAGCAGAATTTTGATGATTGCGTAGGAGTTTCACCTTGGCTTGTTCATTTTAGCATTTCACTACTGCATAAATAATATTTTGATGGTGTGGGTCAACTTTTTCCTCCTTTAAAGGGATGAAGAATTTCGCAAATTTAGTTGAAAAACTGGAGATCAGGCTAACTTTCCACACTGGGGATTCAGTGAATTAATCTAGCTGAGTGTGAGTAAGAGAGATTTTGTGGGAAGAATATTTACATCTATTCATAATCATCAATCACCTGGGAAATATTCAAATATGACCATTGATAAACTCCAGCCGGCCAATCCACAACAAGCAAGCGTTTACCTACCTTATATTCAGAGTGCAAAGCGTAATTTTTTACCATTAGCCCTGGGTCTGTACCAACAAGGTATTTTGGAAGGAGAGCGCAAAATAGAAGGTGGTGAGAGCATTCCCTTTGTCGCTTCTTGGAATGTTGCCACTTTACCTTCCGATTTAACACGTTGTCGGATACAGTTTGACGGTAATGCTGACCTCAGCTATGAAGTGATGATGGCCAGTTTTGAATTTATGAATTTTTTAATTGAACTGATGGAAAACTATAAGCGTTATCGTTTCACTGATTTTTCACAAGTTTTTTACCGCAAGGTTTTACGGGTAGAGGAATAAACCTGCAACAGCCTTGACACTCCCCGCGATAAATCGACGGGGATTCTTGGTTCAACGAAACCACTTAACCTAGAGTCCTTGCGTCATCTAGACCAGAGGTGGGATTCTCCCCAAGCGTTAATTCGGGTATGCCCTACCCTATTTGCATTAGTGCAAGTCCTGTTTTGTTTGAAACAATTTGTTTCAAAATGCTGATTCGTCTAGTCCCTATAAATCTTTTACCTACTGCTAGGAGGAAACTAGAATAATGCAGTAGAACCGCATAGATTCAATTATCAAGGTTCAGTGCTTTGTCTTTCGACGGCTAGGTTTTTTAAGTGGTTGATTACCTTTCCACTACAATTACTATAGCAGAATACTGGTACACTAATGAATTAAAAGCCGTCGTAGAACTACGGGGCTTTAAACCCAATCTTTCGGTAAACAAGAGGCAAAATCTCCTCAAAAAAAAAGGACTTTTGGCAAAACTGACTTGGTTAACACTCCAGCCTGTTGCCGGAACCAACTAAAATTAGGGAACACCTAGCTTGGTTCTACTTCCTTTTGCAATTAGGAGTGCATGCGTGCCAAAATCTGCTAAATGTTTGCTGATTGGCTCAACCGAGACTTATAGTGGTAAATCTGCAACGGTTTTGGGTTTATCTCATCAGCTACAGCAAAAAGAACTAGATATTGCCTACGGTAAACCGCTAGGCACTTGCTTTAGTGCATCTGGCGGCTCCGTAGTTGAGGAAGATATCCAGTTTATTGCCGATAGTCTAAATTTGCCAACAAACCGTGTGGCTGCCACAATACTGGCTTTGAATGAAGTCAATGTCCAAAAACGCTTGCGCGGTGAGGATAAAACTGATTATAGGCAGCTATTAAAACAGCAATATTTACAAGTTTCCCAAGGAGATTTAGTGTTGCTGGAGGGGCCTGGTGATTTGACGCAAGGACATCTGTTTGATTTGTCTTTGTTACAGGTGGCTGAGGCTTTGGATGCGGCTGTACTTTTGGTAGGTCGTTATAATTCACTGCTGTCTGCTGAGGCTTTCTTGTCTGCTAAACAGCTGGTAGGCGATCGCCTAGTGGGAGTTGTGATTAATGATATTCCTCCCGAACAGTTAGAAATTGTTAACGCTGAATTATGCCCATTTTTAGAAAAGCAAGACATTCCTGTACTTGCCACCTTGCCGAAAAGTGATTTGCTCCGCAGTGTCAGCGTTGGTCAACTGGTTAACCAGTTAAATGCTGAAGTTCTTTGTCGCGGCGATCGCTTGGATTTGATGGTTGAGAGTTTGGCAATTGGGGCGATGAATGTCAATTCGGCTGTGAAGTATTTCCGCAAACGCCGGAATATGGCAGTAGTCACAGGAGGCGATCGCGTGGAAATTCAACAAGCCGCTCTAGAAACTTCTACACAATGCCTAATTTTAACTGGACAACTACCACCACCTCCATTTATTCTGAGCCGTGCTGAAGAGCTAGAAATCCCCATTTTATCGGTGGATTTAGATACCCTCACTACTGTGGAAATCATTGACCGGACTTTTGGGCAAGTACGAGTACATGAACCAATTAAAGTTCAGTGTATTCGTCAGTTAATGACCGATAATTTTGACATTGATCGGTTGTTATCTAAACTAGGTTTGACTCCCGCAGGGAGATTATCTTAGACGCACCGGAGGGAAGAGGCAGGGGAGTGTGGGGAGTGTGGGGAGTGTGGGGAGTGTGGGAGGTGTGGGGAGGGTGGGGAGAAAGATTTTTAGTCCTCAATACCCAGTTCCTAGTTTCTAGTCCCTAATTCCCAGTCCCCAATCCCCAATCCCCAATCCCCAATCCCCAACCCCCAATCCCCTGAAAGGCATGATCTGCGAAACTAATTGCATCAATTGTTGCGCCTTAGATATTCCACTTCTGAAGCCAACATCAGGAAAATGTAGCAATATGTAACTCAAGTTGGCTTTTCACCTACACTCTGTTTGGTAGAATAGCTGGGTTGTTTCATCTGATTACGACCATCTTTGAGCCAATCAACAGACCTTACCAAACTCGATACATTAGCGCAGGAACTGGCGACCATCCAGCAAACGGGTTCTAAACGAATCGCCTTACTGGGTTCTCGTCATGTGCCAATTACGCATCAAAATTTGATTGAAATGATGACCTATGCCCTGGTTTTATCAGGTAATCGGGTCATCACCTCTGGGGCTACAGGTACAAATTCAGCTGCCATTAAGGGAGCAATGCGTGCTGATCCCAATTTATTGACGGTGATTTTACCCCAAAGTTTGTCACGCCAGCCCCATGAGTCACGTCAGCAATTAGAGCAGGTGATGCATCTGGTGGAAAATCCCAGTAATGATAATCTGTCTTTAGCCGAAGCTAGTTATATTTGTAATAAGGAGATTATTTCTCGCTGTCAGCAACTGATTTGTTTTGCATTTCACGACAGTCGCACCTTGCTGCAAACTTGTGGAGATGCAGAAGAACAAAGAAAAGTGGTAACGCTTTTCTATTTTGACTGAAGTGCAGTAAATCCTTGCCCAGGTCATGATAGATATAGGAAACTGCGAATTGGTAATGGGTATTTGGGTTAGCCAATTTACCTATTACCTGTATCGAAGCTATGTAACAAATACTACAGATTGGTTTAATGATGCTATCGGCACTGCCTGTATCTACTATTCTTTTGTATTCTATTGCTGCTGCTGTGCTGTTGGTTTATCTGCCGTTTTTATTGGTAGCTTATGCCCGTGTGCAGATTGGCTATGAAGCGCTGGCTACTCCTCGCGCTCAGTTTGATAAATTGCCCCCCTATGCTCAACGAGCAACTTGGGCGCATCAAAACTCCTTTGAAGCATTTACGTTGTTTGCCACCGCAGCATTGATGGCGTATGTAACTGGTGTTAATTCTTCTACAGCAGCAGTGGCGGCGATCGCCTTTGTTGTGGCGCGTTTGCTATACTCAATTTTTTATATCTTGAATATACCCCTATTGCGATCGTTAATGTTTGCCACTGGCTCTCTTGGCTCTGCTACTCTCATAGTTTCCAGCATTATTCAAGCTACTAGTTAAGAATTAGGGAGTAGGGACTGGGTACTGGGGACTGGGGATTGGGGACTGGGGATTGGGGATTGGGGACTGGGAATCTTTCTCCCCACCCTCCCCACACCTCCCACACTCCCCACACCCCTCTTCTCCCCCCTGCACCCCTGCCTCTTCCCGCCACACTCCCCACTGTAAAATCTGAAATCTAAAATTGTTTATGGCTTCTACATATTCCTTTGACGTTGTGAGTGACTTTGATAGACAAGAATTAGTCAATGCTGTCGATCAAGTTGTACGAGATATCAAAGGTCGTTATGACCTCAAAGATACTCAAACTACTCTTGAATTAAAAGAGGAAAGCATTAATATCAGCACTGACAGCGAGTTTACCTTAGATTCAGTTCACAACATTCTGAGGGAAAAAGCCGCCAAGCGTAACCTTTCTCAGAAAATTTTTGAATTTGGCAAAGTTGAATCAGCTAGCGGGAACCGTGTACGTCAAGAAATTACGCTCAAAAAAGGTATCAGTCAAGAAATTGCTAAACAAATTTCTAAATTGATTCGAGACGAATTTAAAAAAGTACAAGCCTCAATTCAAGGTGATGCAGTGCGGGTTTCAGCTAAAGCTAAAGATGACTTACAGGGTGTAATGCAGCGTCTGAAACAAGAAGATTTTCCTGTAGCTTTGCAATTTACCAATTATCGTTAATGCTGAAATTGAGTAATTGATAGCTGGGCATTGCCCAGCAATTAACTAAGATCCTCCGCCCACGCTTTTTTGAAAGGCTGGACGCTCAGACATACGTTTGATATAATTCAACACTCCTGGATAGGCGCTGAGGTCTAGTTTCAGCATGATGGGAATGTAAGCCAACATAGAACCTACTGCCACATCAGCAACGGTAAATTCATCACCCAAAAGAAAAGATTGTTGCTGAAAAATTTCATTTAAGGGAGTCAATAAGCGGGGCATTTCCCGCTCTCGATTTGCTTCTACAAAAACTCCAGGGCCAAGGGTAGCATTAGCAAACAATACCCATTGGGAGAATATACCCCGCTCTTCTGGAGAAACTGAGGTTTTGCTGTATTTATCGGCGAGATACAGTAAAATTGCCCCTGATTCCCAAAGCTGGAAATTACCATCCACAATTGCGGGTACTTTACCCATTGGGTTAATTTTCAGGTACTCAGGCTGCTTGTGTTCCCCCGCTTGCATATCTAGCATGACAAATTCATAAGGAACTGCTAGTTCTTCTAAATACCACTGAATGATTGAGGCTCGGCTACGAGCGCCACCGTAAAGTTTTAGCATAATTATTTGAGATCAAAGAACTTTGTGAGTGTGGGAATGCTGTTTTACGTTGTCTTCTTTATTGACAACTCTAGTGGCATTGAGTACACGCTTACGCTCAGTAGAATAGTTAAAATCTGTGTAGGTTGTACCTAGAGGAATCAGGGTTGTTGCTGTTTGACGACGCTTGTAGGTGCGAGCCGCAGCAAATACCCGTGGTGCAAATTCTTCGGCAAACTGAGCCGATTCTGGAAAGCCCTGTGGTAATAGGGGTTTATCGCCATCCAAGACAGATCCTAGTGTGGTAGCACAAGCTAACTTATAGGAAGTGGGAATCCCTTTGTATAAGGCTTCTAAAGCAGCAGAAGGAATTGGTTCTACAACTTCAACTTGATAAACTTCCCCATCTTCTTTGATGAAGCAGGTTGATAGACCTATAACTATATAATCGTCAGCAGCTAAATCAGGTGCGTGTTGATCAGAAATTGCTGTTGTCATCAAAAATTTTCTCAATACTTAAAAATTATCGCCATTCATCCTTAGCCTGACTGAAGTAGTTACTGAGTTGAGGCTTGTTGGCATTCTACCAATTTGTCGCCCCCTCAATGATTACTCTTTAAGATTGATTTTTATTATTTCTGGAATTTAACTTAGGGGTGACGTATTAATTATTAAGTTCGAGCATTAATTATTTAAGTAAGGCGAGTTCACTTTTTCGCTGGTTGTCTATGGGATCTAAAATTCGGCTACCATACGGATGCTAAAGTAATCATAGACACCTTATTAAGTGACACAGGGGCGCAATTACTATCACTAAAAAAACTGTAATTTAATTGGGAAGAGCAAGTAGCTCACGCAAAATAATATGAATAGCCATTCATTTTTAGCTTCTGGTAAGCAGCAAAATAAAAGATATAATTTTGTATCACATCGCTCTTTTGATGCTTTTGGGCAGAAAAATCAGGGTCGTAGTGGGTCGGCTTTAGGAGATAACTGCTTGCGCTCTTGCGCTTTGAGTTCAGCTCGTCAAGGAGATTATGCTGAGGCGATCGCCTTACTGACTGAATTAATTGAACGTCGTCCCCAAAATTCCGTTGACTATAACAACCGGGGATTGATTTATTTTCAGAGTGGTGAAATGCTAAAAGCTTTGGGAGATTACAACACAGCAGTGCTATTGAATCCCAATTTAGCTAGCGCTTATAACAATCGAGCTAATTACCATGCAGCGCGCTCAGAATTTACCGCCGCACTTGCTGACTACGACCGAGCGATTGATGTGAATCCGGGTTATGTCCGGGCGCGGATTAACCGAGGGATCACCTTACGTGATTTGGAGGAATACGAAGAGGCTATTGATAGTTTTGAGGTAGCAATGCTTTTCGGTCAATTAGAAGGGCATATTTGGGCAGAAAGGGGCAGAACTTATCATCTTTGGGGTGATTGGAATTGTGCGATCGCCGATTATCGTCGCGCCCTGACTAAACTACCCAAATTAGCTGGACAAGGAGATATGTCTGGTTACAGATTACGTTTACAACTGGAAAATTGGTTAAACGAGCTGTTATGTCCCCAAAATCTCTATTAATAGAATCTTGTTAGGGAATCTACGGGTGTTGAAGTGTTTTAGTGCTAACAGAGAGAAATGACAATTAAAAATGCCAAACAAGAGGAATTTCTAATTGTCAATGGGAGTATGGTGATTGACCATCAGCCAATCGCACTGCATACAAAAATTCAGTATGTATAGACAATCACGCCCGTAAGCAAATTTGATTTTTCCATATAAATTCTGAATATTGTTCTTAGGGTAATAACTCTAATACTTCAACTTCCTTACCATCTTGATGCACAAATACTACTGGAAGTTGATGAGGGTCAAATCTATAGGCTTGCTGTTGTCTAATACTCTGAGCTTGATGGGGATCGAAATTACGGTTAAATTCGCTTTGCAAATTCTCTACCCGTGTTTGCATCAGCTTTACTTCAGTCCCAACTTCTCGCAATCGGTCTTGCTGTGTCAATTGATAAGGCACAAGTTGCACGAGAGCAGATATTGCTGCGGTGGATATAGCCAAGTTAACCGCTATTTTTGCAGTGGTTTCCAGAGCCATAAGCTGGTAAGAACGTTGACGAAGATGCCGTTTTGGGCGAGGAACAGCCCGGCGTTTTTGTATGGGTTGTAGCGGTGGTCTAGACGGTTGACTCGCGTTCATTATGCTAAAAAAACCTTACTGATTGAATGGCAACATCATAGAAAGCACACTGATACTATTAAAGCTGGATTTAGCTGTCATATTACTTCATTTTTCGCAAATTGCTACACGTGTATCTTAAGTTAAATTGTGACAATATCTACTTAGATGCTCGGTATTCAAAAGTTTTCAGCCTTCACCTGTCACTATCCGGTTTGTTGGACAATTATGTTTCTAATTACCAGTTATGGTGATTATTGATGCAAAAACTGTTGTTAGCCGCCATTTTTCAGCCTGTGAGTAGAATTATGTGGCTAAAGACTTATTTTGTTTAACTTGTAACCTGTGGGCATATTGGTATTTATGCCAGATTTGCGCCTATATAAACCGTAATTTACACAAATAAATAGTTTTTTAATATACTAAAAGCGGAAACTCAGAATATAGCGGCGAATTTAAAGGATAAATACAACAACCAGGACTAGCCTGATTGTTGCGTGAAAGTGGAGCGATGTTAAATATGCCCCACCTACCATGTCAAAACATGGCGTTATTTATAAAGTTCTGTGGCTAAACGCCAAGCCAAAATTCCGGGAATTAGGGCTACAGCTAGAGCAATGTACACTTGAGTGTCTGAGATAGGCACGGTTGGAACCCTCCTGAGCTAGAAATGAATATTGAACAGTTCGTTTACTACTTTTCACTGTTTTACCAAGAATGGGGAATATCTTGTAACAAGATGCAACAAAAGCAGTGATTAAGCAGTACCTATTAGTCATTTTGCGTTAAAAAAATTTATAAAACTATGAATTTTTATTTGGGGATCGATTTCGGCACTTCTGGCGTTAGGGGTGTTGTGATTAATCAAGAAGGTTGCACCCAAGCCGAAATTAAGTATCCTTGGCCAGATGAGGCGGTTTCTGACTTAGCAACTGCTTGGGAGACGGGTTTATTTTGGCTGCTGAGACAAATACCTGAGAATTTGCGCCGAGAAGTCAAAGCGATCGCCATTAATGGTACTTCCTCTACAGTCTTGCTGTGTGATGCTGCTGGTAAGCCGATAGATGCACCTTTACTGTATAACGATGGGCGGGGATCAGTGATGCTGGAGCAGTTGAGACATATTGCACCACCGCATCATAATGTATTAAGTGCTACTTCTAGCCTCGCCAAATTGTTATGGATGATGCAACAACCTACTTTTAGCAAAGCCAGATATTTTCTTCATCAAGCCGATTGGTTAGGATTTCTGCTGCATGGTTATTTGGGTTTTAGTGATTATCACAACGCTTTAAAACTAGGCTATGACGTGGAAGAGCTAAAATATCCAGCATGGCTGGAGAAACTGCAATTACCGATTCAGCTACCGAAAGTTTTAACTCCTGGTACTCCTATAGCCAAATTGCGCCCGGAAATAGCCACTCAGTTGAATTTTCCTGCTGATTGTTTGGTGTGTGCGGGGACAACTGATAGTATTGCGGCTTTCTTGGCTAGTGGGGCTAAATCGCCAGGGGAAGCTGTGACTTCTTTGGGTTCGACGTTGGTAGTTAAATTATTAAGTCGGACGCGTGTGGAGGATGCACGATACGGTATTTACAGCCATCGTTTGGGTAATTTGTGGCTGACTGGGGGAGCTTCTAATACTGGGGGGGCGGTGCTAAAGCATTTTTTTAGTGCGGCTGAGTTGGGAAGGTTGAGTGGTGAGATTGATGTTACTCAGGCTAGTGGGTTAGATTATTATCCTTTGTTGCGGGCGGGCGATCGCTTTCCGATTAATGATCCCGATTTACCGCCACGATTAGAACCACGTCCTGATGATCCGGTGGCGTTTTTGCATGGGTTGTTGGAAGGTATGGCGCGGATTGAGGCGCGTGGGTATGGTTTGTTGCAGGAAATGGGGGCGGATAGGTTAATTCGTGTTTATACGGCTGGTGGTGGGGCGGGGAATAGTGCTTGGTGTGCTATTCGGGAGGGTGTTTTAAGGGTTTCTGTGGTTTCTTCGGTGCAGACTGAGGCGGCTTTTGGTTCGGCGCTTTTGGCTATGCGGGGGGTGGATGGATTTGATTAACGAACCGCAAAGGGCGCAAAGTACACGTTCGCGTAGCGTCTCCCCTTGGGAGAAGGAAGATAAGAAAGAAGGAAGGTTAAGAGGAGAGGATAATGCGTTTGATGCCGTCTTTGAGGAGAGGGACGTTAAAGTTGATGAGGAGGGCGAGGGGGTGTTTGGTCATTTTCAGGTACGAGAGGACTTGTGCTTCGTGTATTGGGGTGGGGCTAGGTTTTGGACGGCTTTCAATTCGATAATTAGCGAGTTTCCTACTAGAAAATCTAATTTACCTTCACCGACTGGACGACCTTTGTAGTGTACTTTGACTGGATACTCAGACTGGTGAGGTATCTCGCGCATCAGAAATTCTTCCCTCAAAGCCTTGTGATATACCTCCTCCAAAAACCCAGAACCTAAAATCCTATGTACCTCAATCGCCGCCCCAATCACTTCATAAGCCAGATTTTCTAGCTGACCATTTGGCTGTCTCATCTTTACTTTCCTCCTCTTCCTTTGTGTACTTTGCGCCCTTTGCGGTTCGTTTCCATCAAACCCTATGGCAAAATTTATTAAAGTCCCTCCAAACTTAATATTCCCAGCATGACCGCAAACATTACCAACCTCCCCAGCCTTTACGACCCATTCACTACCGAAGCCAAATGGCAAAAATTTTGGCAAGAAAACCAAGTTTACAAAGCCGACCCCAACGACCCCGGTGAACCTTACTGCATCGTCATTCCCCCTCCCAACGTCACCGGCAGTTTGCACATGGGTCACGCCTTTGAAAGCGCCTTAATTGATACCCTCATCCGCTACCACCGCATGAAAGGGCGCAATACCCTATGGGTTCCCGGAACTGACCACGCTAGTATTGCTGTTCACACGATGTTGGAAAAGCAACTTAAAAAAGAGGGTAAAACTCGCTACGAACTGGGACGCGAACAATTTTTAGAACGGGCTTGGCAATGGAAAGCCGATTCTGAAGGTACAATTGTGAATCAGTTAAAACGCCTGGGTGTCTCAGTTGACTGGACACGGGAACGGTTTACTTTAGATGCAGGTTTATCAAAAGCGGTTCTGGAAGCCTTTGTCAGTCTCTATGAGTCAGGTTTAATTTATCGTGGCGAATATTTAGTCAACTGGTGTCCCGCTTCTCAGTCTGCGGTGTCTGATGTGGAAGTGGATAATCAAGAAGTTGATGGTCATCTTTGGCATTTCCGCTATCCTCTCAGTGATAATTCTGGGTTTGTGGAAGTGGCGACGACTCGACCAGAAACTATGCTTGGTGATACAGGTGTGGCTGTTAATCCCAATGATGACAGATATAAACACTTAATTGGTAAAACCTTAACTCTGCCAATTATGAATCGGGAAATTCCGATTATTGGTGATGAGTTTGTTGACCCGAAATTTGGGACTGGTTGTGTCAAAGTGACTCCAGCCCATGATCCCAATGATTTTGAAATGGGTAAGCGTCACAATCTACCATCAATCAATATTATGAATAAAGACGGGACTCTCAATGATCAAGCTGGGGAGTTCCAAGGACAAGACCGCTTTGTGGCTAGAAAAAATGTGGTTTCTCGTTTAGAGGCCGATGGTGTACTGGTGAAGGTGGAGGATTATAAGCATACTGTTCCTTATAGCGATCGCGGTAAAGTCCCCGTTGAACCATTACTATCTACTCAGTGGTTTGTCAAAATTCGCCCAATGGCTGATAATGCCTTAGAATTTCTCGACAATCAAAATACGCCGGAGTTTGTTCCCCAACGCTGGACTAAGGTTTATCGTGATTGGTTAGTCAAGTTAAAAGATTGGTGTATCTCTCGTCAATTATGGTGGGGTCATCAAATTCCGGCTTGGTATGCTGTCAGTGAAACTGGTGGTCACATTACCGATAATACGCCGTTTGTCGTTGCTAAATCAGCAGATGAGGCTTGGGAAAAAGCTAAATCACAGTTTGGTGAAAATGTCCAGCTAGAACAAGACCCAGATGTATTAGATACTTGGTTCTCTTCTGGACTCTGGCCGTTTTCTACTTTAGGCTGGCCAGAACAAACTCAGGATTTAGCGACTTATTACCCTAACAGCACTTTGGTAACAGGCTTTGATATCATCTTTTTCTGGGTAGCTAGAATGACGATGATGGCGGGACACTTTACTGGGAAAATGCCATTTAATGATGTTTACATCCACGGGTTAGTGTTGGATGAAAACGGTCAAAAAATGTCAAAGACTAAAGGTAATGGTATTGACCCACTGTTATTAATTGACAAATATGGAACTGATGCGCTGCGTTATACCTTAATTAAAGAAGTTGCGGGTGCTGGTCAAAATATCCGCTTGGAATATGACCGCAAAAAGGATGAGTCTGCATCGGTGGAAGCATCTCGGAATTTTGCTAACAAGTTGTGGAATGCCGCCCGGTTTGCGATGATGAATTTGGATGGACAAACTCCGGCACAACTGGGTCAACCAATCCCTACAGAGTTAAGCGATCGCTGGATAATTTCCCGTTATCATCAAGTTATCAACCAAACGAGTAATTACATTGATAACTACGGTTTAGGAGAAGCTGCAAAAGGTTTGTATGAGTTTATCTGGGGTGATTTCTGTGACTGGTATATTGAATTAGTTAAATCCCGGTTACAAAAAGATGCAGATCCCGCATCCCGCAAGGTAGCACAACAAATTATTGCATATCTGCTGGAAGGAATTTTAAAATTACTCCATCCTTTAATGCCTCACATTACTGAGGAAATTTGGCAAACTTTCACCCAACAACCTGCGGATTCTTTACAAACTTTAGCTTTACAATCCTATCCTGAAGCCGATAATAACCTGATTAATCCAGAGTTGGAAGCACAGTTTGATCTACTTATTGGCACAATTCGCACAATTCGCAATTTACGCGCTGAGGCGGATATTAAGCCAGGGGCAAAAATTACCGCAAATCTGCAAACTGATAATCCCCAAGAACAACAAATCCTCACTGCTGGACAGGCTTATATTCAAGATTTGGCTAAGGTAGAGAATTTCACGATTGTTTGTACTGAGCGCCAAAGTGCTGGTGTTCAAGAAGCATCTAAAAAAGTGGAAATAACCCCTAAAGTTGTGGAGAAAAAACCGCAGAGGGGTTTGAAGACCATTGGTTGGATAATTGTGGCGCTTGTGTTTGCAAGGATAGGTTTAGTTACAGGAAATACGGTTTATCGAGTTCCTTTAATTGGGACATTTTTTGAAATAGTTGGTTTTGGGTATGCGTGTTGGTTTGTTGTGCAAGTTCTTCTGAAAGCTGAGGCTAGACAAAAGTTATTATCTCAGTATTTCCCCCAACTTAATGGTGAAAAAATCTTACCAACCGAATCACCAAAAGCCCCAGCACCAGAAAATGCGATCGCCGGAGTTGTCGGTACTGTACAGGTCGTAATTCCTTTGAGTGGTGATGTGGTAGATATTGCTACCTTGCGTGCCAAACTGGAAAAAAGCCTGAATAAAGCGGAAACTGAGGCTAACTCTTTGCGTGGACGGTTAAGCAATCCTACATTTGTGGATAAAGCGCCAGCAGAGGTAGTGAAGGGGGCGAGAGAGTCTTTAGCGGAAGCGGAAAAACAAGCGGAAATTTTGCGCGATCGCCTGCGTACTTTAGTGTAACTGTAATGGGTAACAGTTGAGTTACAGCACTTTGTAAGTGAATGAAGTACACATACATCTTAAGATTATAAATCTTGTGGGGTGGGCATCTTGCCCGCCCTGTACTTAACTCAGATGAAATGTGAACTTAAGCAATATTTTGGCAATTCAAATCTGAAGCTAAAGCCATGTTATATCTAGCTCAAGTCCATAAAAATCAATTTTCAGACAAGTATCAGTTACGCTTATTAGCACGTCAGGAAACTGACAACTTGTGGGTAGTTATGGCGGAAGAAACTTTAATTCCTTTGGAAACAGAAACTACCGTGAGTGAAAAACTGCTAGTTTTAGTGCAGCTTTCTCCCACAGGTGATATTGAAAGTTTAGAAGATGCTAGTAGCTGGGTAATAAATTTAGTTCAAACTTATCTGACCATTGGGATCACACCAGCACAGTTGCAACAAGAAGCAGAACGGGCGGAAAGTTGGCGACAATCTCTAACTTTACAAAATCAAGATTTAGCCCGTCGTTCTCTAGAATTGGAAGCCCGTCGGGAACAGATTCAAGCCTTAGAAGAAAGTCTGAAACGTTACAAGAATCATCCCCAGAAAAATTCAGGTTGATGATTCAAGTATTCATTTTTTTCTTAATTAGGACTTACGCAAGAACTCTCTAAAACCCTATTAACTTTGTGTCCTTTGTGTCCTTTGTGGTTTGTTTTTTCCTGATTTTGCGTAATTCCTGTTAATAAGTCTTAAATCTAGAAACTTTTTGAGGTAGTATTTTGAGCTTGTTCAACTGCTAATAACTCCCGAATTAAACGGGCGAGGGCTTTTTGAGTTAAACGATTAGTAACTTGCTGACCTAAACGCTGTACATCTGGATTTACTAACAATTGCGCCATTTGGGGTGCTAACTTCATAGGGTCAAAACCACCAGTTTCTCTGAGAATATTTAAAATGCGTTTAATATGCTCCAATGTTTGTTCTTGTTCAACTGTCGCCTTCGGGGTTTCGTTAATTGCTGTTAAACCTACCCTTTCTCGCAGTACATAAGTAAAATTGTGGAGAACATTTTTACCTACAGCATTGATTCCATTGAGAAACTCATCTACCATTTTGTCACGAATAAATGCACCACGTTCAGATGAGAGGAAATCTACTCCTTGGTTCAACACTAAATTTAAGTCATAATCCTGATTTCTCTTGGCATTCTTTAACAAGTTTTCTAAACGATTCCACCGGAATTTTTCATCTTTAAACAATAAATTTTGCAGAGATGTCCTTAACTGTGGTGCTTGGTCGGTTAACAGGCGTTTAGCAACATAGGGATAGGCTTCGTTGAGAACTTTAAATTCGGGATCAATATATATAGCAATACCTTCCAAAGTTACCAAGGAGCGAATAATTAAAGCGTAGTAGGGAGGTACTCGGAAAGGATATTCATACATCAAAGCCGAGAGTTCATCAGTAATACTTTTAATATTTAAGTCAGCGACACTGGCTCCTTGAGCATCAGCAAAGACTCTGGCAAATGCAGGTATAATTGGTGTTAAATCTGTCTCTGGGGAGAGAAAATCTAGCTTGACGTAATCGTTAGCTAAACCTTCAAAGTCACGGTTAACTACGTGAACGATCGCCTCAATTAAACCATAACGCTGGGGTGGCTGTACCTCACTCATCATCCCAAAGTCGAGATAGGCTAATTTACCTTCTGGTGTGGCTAATAAGTTACCTGGGTGGGGGTCAGCATGGAAAAACCCATGTTCTAATAACTGGCGTAGGGAGCATTGTACACCCACTTCAATTAGATAACGAGCGTCTATACCTTTGGCGTTAATTTCGGCGGTTTGGGTTAATTTTGTGCCGTTGATCCACTCCATCGTCAGTACCCGACGGTTGGTATATTCCCAGTAAATTTTGGGGACGTAAATGTCTTTTATATGACCATATAATTCAAAGAAGCGTTCGGCATTTTCTCCTTCATGAATATAATCCATCTCTTCAAAGATGCGATCGCCTAATTCATCGAGGATACCAACCAAGTCACTGCGGATTCTTTTAACTCTATTTTGTACCCAAGCCGCTAGTTGACGCAAAATAAATAAATCAATGGTAATTTTGTCTCTTAAATCCGGGCGTTGGACTTTAACTGCGACTTCTTCACCAGTTTTGAGTTTACCTTTATAAACTTGTCCTAAAGAAGCCGCAGCAATGGGTTGAAGTGAGAGTTCAGCATAAATTTCTGGAGGTGGTGCGCCTAATTCTTCTTCAATAAATTGATAAGCAATTTCGTTGGGGAAAGGTGGTAATTGGTCTTGTAATCTGGTTAATTCTTCTAGATATGCGGGGGGGACTAAATCCGGTCTAGTGGATAAAGCCTGTCCAATTTTGATATAAGCAGGCCCCAGTTGTGTCAGTAATTCTCGTAGTTGAACGGCGCGACGGTGATCTTTTTTCATCTCTATTCCCCGGCGGCTATCCCACCATAACCCCAATACAAAGGAAAGAGTCGGCCTTAAAACGGCAACAATACGCTGAAAAACTTGTAGGGGTCGATGACGATAATGTTCCCTGATTTCTGCGGCATCGTAAAGTATGGCCTCAGTCTCTAAATGTGGCTGAGTTATGTACTTTGGTGAACTCACAACCAAGGTTGATTGGCCATTTTCTGTTACTACTTCAGTCACTTGTGGTTTGTCCTCTGTTTTTCGGGAAGTCGGGGGAAATGTCTTAACAATCATGAAGGCAGCCACGGGTTCCATTGAGTATGTAAATTATTGTAACAATTAAGTTTACATATCAACATCTATCGTCGGCAGATAAATTACAGTTTTTTCACTGTGTCTTTAGTTAAATCGTATCTCGATATCATGTTAATTAAGAGAAAAGCGTTGTATCATAATTGTGTCTACCAATGGTTGGTAACAAAAATAAAGTCTCGGCATCTGCCCTCACGGAGAATTTGGCTTGATGTTGCTTTACCTGAGAATTGAAAATTTTGCCCTCATTGACCAATTGGAACTAGAATTTGGCGCTGGATTGAATGTTCTCACGGGTGAAACCGGCGCGGGAAAATCAATTATCTTGGATGCCATTGATGCGGCTTTGGGTGGTAAAGTGTCTAGTCGAGTGATTCGCACCGGAACAAGTCGCTCTATGGTAGAGGCTACTTTTACATCTCATCCGGCTTTAACGGCTTGGTTAACTGAACAGGAAATTGATTTAACTGAAGATAATTGTGTGATTGTGAGCCGAGAAATTACGGCTACTGCTAGTAATATCCGCAGCCGGTCACGGGTAAATGGGGTGTTGGTAAATCGGCAGATTATGGGGGGATTGCGCGATCGCCTGGTAGAAATTACAGCCCAAGGTCAAACTGTGCAGGTGGGAAAATCGGCTCAAGTCCGGGAATGGTTGGATGTATACGGCGGCGACTCTTTACTACAACAGTGTCAAATTATTGCTACGGCTTTTAGTGCTTATCAACAAGCCCATCAAGTATTAGAAAAACGCCGGACATCAGAAAGGGAACGGTTACAGCAACTGGATTTGTTGACCTATCAAATACAGGAATTGGGCGCTGCTAACCTCAATGATCCCCAGGAATGGGAACAACTGCTGCAAGAACGGGAACGCCTCAATCATGTTGTGGAATTGCAACAGATGAGTTACAAGGTGTATCAATCCTTGTATCAAAATGATCATGAAACCCCAGCCGTCGCTGATTTATTGGGGGACAGCGAAGGGACATTAACTGACATGGTGGAGTACGATTTCCAACTACAACCTCTGTTAGATTTGGTTAGGGATGCTCAAACGGCGATGATTGAGGTGGGCAGACAAATTAATGCTTATGGTGGTAGTTTGGAAGCTGATCCCCAACGATTGCAGGAAGTAGAGGAGAGGATTCAAGAATTAAAGCAAATTTGCCGCAAGTATGGTCCGACTTTGACAGAAGCGATCGCATATTATCAACGCATCCAAGGGGAATTAGCAGACCTGAATGATAGCGAACAATCTATTGAAAATTTAGAACAGCAGGAAGCAGCCTGTGCCGCACAGCTAACTCAATCTTGTGCCAAGTTAACTAAATTGCGTCGTCAAACCGCAGCACATTTAGAATCTCAATTGTTGGGTGAACTCAAGCCTTTAGCAATGGAAAAGGTAAAGTTTCAGGTGGAGATAGCGCCGATTTTTCCCACCGCCACAGGTGCAGATAAAATTACCTTTATGTTTAGTCCTAATCCTGGGGAACCACTACAACCTTTGATTGCGATCGCCTCTGGAGGCGAAATGAGTCGGTTTTTATTAGCACTAAAAGCGTGTTTTTGTCAAGTAGATGCCGCCGAAACAATGGTATTTGATGAAATTGATGTGGGAGTTTCTGGAAGAGTTGCTCAGACGATCGCCGAAAAATTACATCAGCTCAGTCAAAATAACCAAGTATTATGCGTCACCCATCAACCTTTAGTGGCAGCAATGGCTGATCGACATTTCCGTGTAGATAAACAAACAATTACCCAAAGTAATAATACTGAGCAGCGTACAGTAGTCCGAGTCACGAATTTAGAAAATCTCAGCCATCGCCGCGAAGAACTAGCGCAATTAGCTGGTGGTAAATCTGCCACAGATGCGATCGCCTTTGCAGAGTCATTATTATTACAAGCCGCCAATCATCGTCGCCAAGAAATAAATTAGTGTCTTTGCAGTTTTGGTTCTTCGGTTAATTTTATGGAGAATTAATAGACCTCTTGCAAAATCAATACAGTTCAGTTAAGCCTCTCTTTCTGTCTTTCCTTCTTCTCTTTGTGTCCTTTGCGTTCTTTGTGGTTCGTTCAAAAAATTGATTTTAACCAAGAGTTTTAGCCTTAACTGAACCGTATTGGTTTATAAGCTCCGTAATCAATAAAGCTCAAATTTTACAATATCGCACAGAAAAACTTCCTCTTTTTAGGCATCAATCCTTACTCATTCCCAAACTGATAAAAATACTAGCGATTTATACTGATTCCTCAAAAACAATATCCTCATAAACCGACTCAATGGGAAAAGTTAAATCAATACTTTTTAGCTTGATATTATCCCCAGGTTGATAATTAAAAATCTCCCAATTACCGCGCTCATTTTTGCCGTATAAATCAATCGCTATTTTCTCAGCATCAACCAAAAGATAATCTTGTAAACTAGGATTGCGACGATATAATCTAAATTTATCCCCTCGGTCATAACTGGCTGTACTTGGAGATAAAACCTCAACAATTAGACAGGGATATTGAATTGCTTGAATTGCAGTGCGATCGCGCTCATCGCAAGTAACGCTTACATCAGGATAAACATAATCTTTCGTTTCAAAAATATTTACACGACAATCAGAATTACCAACCTGACAACCACCACCTCGTAAATGACCTTTAACAATGAAAATAATATTACTAGCAATTCTTCCATGATTTTGAGTCCCCCCAGTCATAGCGTAAACTTCACCATTAAGATACTCATGGCGAAGCAATTGTTTTTCTTCCCAAATGAAATATTCTTCGGGCGTTAACTTAGGAAACTTACCTTTTACAGCAATCATTTTTTGTTACCTCATGTGCGATCATTTTTACTCATAACTCAACCCACACGTTTAAACTAACGAATAAAACTATAGGAATCATATTTGATTTCTGAAAAACACGTAGGGTGCTGTATAGCCCAAGGGGCATGGCTCCGCTAAAGCGAAGCGTAACGCACCATCCTGAAAGCCTTTCGTGCGTTACGACGTTCCGTCTAACACACCCTACAACACCTAGATTTTTTCAATAATCAAACCGTAGTCCTATAATTTAACAAATATTAAGAGGAACAACAGATATATCTCAATTAAATTGCACACCCACAGACTCTAAATCCGTAAGCATATTTTCAGCATCGGCCTCTTCAGAACTCCGCAAAAAATTATAATAGGTTTCAGAAAGATTGATCGAGTGAATCAGACATTGAAAACCATCATCTAATAGATGAGCAGGTTATTTGGCACATATTAATATTGAGAAGTTCTCACACAAGCTGCTTCCCCAGCTACAGGATCAGGATAAATAGCTAAAGTGTGATAATCAGGAGCAGTGTCTTCATATAAAACTCTGAATGTATAAAGTTTACTTCTACTTTCCTCTTGAGTAATTACTGTTAAAAGTGTATTCTCCATTTGAAGTAATCCGGGAATGTTCAATCTGGGAATACGCCGCAGATGAATCACGTTTGCACCTGAGTTTTTACAATCTCCTGAGTTCAAGTTACGTTCTGCACCGAACTGCATACACATTGGTCCATCAAAATCCATAATTACCTGTGATGGGTCGTTTAACCAGACTTTTTTGATTGTTTCTCCAGCTGGTAAAAAGCTTAAATTTGTCCCTTGCTGATAGGAAACTGTAATGGTGGGTACTACTCCCCCTAAACCTTGTGCTTGGCAAGAAAACATAGAACGCAGAACAGCATTCCTACCAACAGCACGACCTGCAAATAACAAGATTGCAACTGCAAAAATGAAAGAAGTTAGAGGTAATAAATCAGGATATTTTAGTTTCATGGCTGCAAAGGAAGAAGTGTTGATATCAAAATAATTCGTAATTGATAATGCCTCTTTTTCTGCCGAAGGCTTTACTTAATCCGTAGTTATAATCTCTGGGTGCTTGTACCCATTTAATTACGAATTACCTTAGCGTAGCGGGGCGTAGCCCATTACGAATTACGAATTACAACTGCATGGTTCTATTGATGTAGATTTCCACTTCTTGACCAGCTGGTAGTAGCCAAAGGTTGGTGCGTTGCAACATTTGGGATATGGCCTGTTGGTTGCGTTGGGAAATTTGGGGAACTACCGACTTTAAGCCACCTTCTAAAACCCCGGCTGGAATATTCCGTCTATTGTTGACGTTACTAACGATGGTGCTACTACCTTCGATGGTAACTTGGGATTCTGTGCGATTAAATAATTCTGCCCCTCTACTAATACCGCCTAAAACAAATACTCCTAAGTCCATTCTTGCTATGGATGAGCCTTCATTGGGATATTGATTTGCTACTAAAGGTTTACCTTGGGGAGCGCGTACCGTTATGGAATTGTTGGGTAAACTCTGTTCTACTAGTTGCCCATTTTCCTCAGAAATAACGGTGATTACTTTCAATTCCACTAGTCCTCGTTCCGAAATAGAACTAATTTCAGCTAATAGTTCCGTATTCACTGGTAGGGCGATCGCACCATCTATTGTTTTTAAAGGACTACTCAAACGCAATACAAATACATTACCATCCTCATGAGCCTCATTACCCCTGGAGCGGGTAGTTTCCCCAAATACAGCAGTTGCTAAAACCGCTTTCGCACTAGTCCCAACTTTCACAGCTTTCGGGCTTTGTGACCGGGTTTGGCTGACTAAAATATCTGCTTCTGGTGGCGTTGCTTCTGGGGGAGAATTACTTAACTGCGCTGGTAAATTAGCATTAGTTTCTGGTGCAGACAAAGCGGTACTCACGCGAGATTCACCAGTAGTATAAACCTGACCATAGCTACCTAACTTGGCTAATCTTGTCCATTCTTCCAGGGGATTAGGTGGAGATGGGACAGATGGAGGTGATGGGGGTGATGGGGGAATTGTGACTGGGGGAGCAGACGCAATCGGTGTCGGTAATCGTGCTGGCGGAGGTGCGATCGCAATGGGTTGGACGGGATCTGGCGCTGGCCTTTCAACAATGCGCTCAACAGTAACTACCCTGGGAGCTGTAGCAGTCTGCATAGGTCTCGGTATGCTTTCCCTCACTGAAGCAGTTTCCATCTGTGGAACTACTCTATTTCTCAGTTGTTGTTGGGCTTCTGTAATTGTCTGGGCTTGTTCCGCCAAAGCTAATTTGGTTTTGAGTATCTCTACTTCTTGTGCTAAATTTTGTTGTGCAGATTCAATGGGTTCTGGTGGTTGTGCAGGTGCGGAAACCAGATTATTTGTCGATCGTTGACTACCAGTATTCATCACCTGAGATAAAAATCCACCAGCTACCAGCACCAGAGCTAAGGTAGCACCACCGACTAAAGCTAATTTAGCGAAGGGATTTGATGAGAGAGACTGGTCAGTGGAGATTTGTTCTGGCTGAGACTGGTAAGGCTGCAAACTGGCTGATTCTACTTCTCTTGCATCAACGTTAATTGGTGGTGATTCTTCTTTAAACCCAACCAATTGTGCCATTCTCGAATCCCAATCATGAGGATCTACTTTTGGTGCTGGCTTCTGAGAGATTGATAAATATTGGGGAGAAATTTCTGGATGAATTGAATATGAAGTCATGGTGTATTACTTGGGTTTAATTTTAAGAACAGGTATTATCTGTGATGTCACATATCTGATAAATTTCTAGTCTAGCCTCTCCCAAACGATAAGCTGCTAAATGCCAGGGTAGGGGTTTACTAGGAATTGCTGCTGCTGGTTGATCTATGGTTCTAACAAATATTTGTTTGTTAAATTCTGTTGAGTTTCCTAGATTATTAGCAGGACTGAAATTTAAGTGATTAGCTAACATTTCAACTTTCCATCTACCATCACCTATTTGAGTGGGTTGAGAGATTTTTTCTATGACTAATACATACTCAGTTTGCCGATTAATATTTGCTAATTGTCCGGTGGGATTTAAGTTAGTAATTTCTGCCTGAAATTTAGGTTTCAAATCACTGGCTAATAGTTGAGAACTAATTTGCCACACTGTGAGTGGTGGTTGTTGCTGTGACCAAGTTAGCATTAAGGTCATAGTTTCACCGACAAAACGGCGGATTGTCTCTGGATGTCTGTCGTCACTTTCTTGCGGGTCTACAGTAATAGCCCGTCCATCTATCAGTTGCACCAAGCTTTGGGGTGTTAGCTGTCTTTGTAAAGCTTGAATCATGGAATTATGGAACAAAAGCAACATTAAGGTAAATAGATGTAAGCCAAATGTGACTACAGCTAACAGTGGGAGGATACTAGTGTTTTTGCTTTCTGTTTTGACTAGTTGCATAGATGCTTGAGTATATAAATTATAATTTAACTGTACGGAAATAAAATTTATCTGATAAAACTCTGAGGATTTTCACAGGGGTTTGATTTATCTGTGCTGGGGTTGCTATATTCTTCTAGTAAACATAAATCCCGAATTTCGTAAATTTCTAATCTATCAGTACGATTGCTATAAATGGCTTTTTGGATGTCGGTGCTATTATTGGCTAGGGGATAGGGAAAATAATCCACTGCACGCACTAATACATCTTTATTAAAAGGTGTAACTGTCCTTCTATTGTCATCTTCTCTTTTTTGAATGAGGTCGGCTACCATCCCGACGCGCCACTGACCGGGGGCGATTTGTTCTGGAGGATAAAGGCGTTGGATGATTAATTCTCCTGATATTTTTTGAGTGGGATTGTTGGAAAAAACTTCTGGTGGTGTCATTTGGGCGATCGCACTTAAAAAACCTTTGCGAAAATCTTCTGAAATGGCAAAACTTGCTACCCAACTGCTGGTTGTGACTCTTTGAGTTCCACTTTCTGGGGTTCTAATTTGGATTCCTGTATCTGATTGGGGTGTTGCTGCTTCTGCAATACTCTGTGGTGGTAAAGTTCCCGACCAGTTAAACATAGATGTCATAGTTTTACTGATAAATTGGCGAATGGCTTCGGGATCTCTGGCTAAATCATCCACAGCAGCTATGGTTTGACCGTCCGTCATTTCCACAAAGCTAGGTGGTTCTCTCTGACTAAGTTGGCGAATTTTTAAGCCTTGTAAGATGAAAAAGAATAATACTGCGAGATGGAGGCTAAAGGTGGCGATCGCAAAGATGGTCAGAACGCTTGTGGTTGGTTTTCTTTTTTGCAGTAAATTTGTCATCTTGTAATTTTTAGTTAATGAACAAATCCGAAAATTTATATTCTATTTCTCACCACATCAGTAGTATTATTAATAGCACTAAAAACCGCAAATCCTCCCGCACCTGCTACCGCTAAAGATAGCAAAGGAGCTAAAACTCCCAGAAAAATTATGAACCACATTAAATCAGGATTAGCACTGGGATTTTCTCCCGGCCCATTAATAATTACGGCGGCGGTGACAGCAGCAATTATATTAAATGAAATCTTGGCAATTCCAGCACAAAATAACCCCGTAACCCAAGCATAAATTGGTTTACCAGCTACAGGTAACAAAGATGCACCCACAGCCAAAGGTCCCAAAGCGGCTATCAGTAACATTGTCGCCTCAATTAAATTTTGAAAAGCATATTGTAAAGAGATTAAAAAATTTTTAATACTAGTTTGGGTGGTATTTCCTACTAAGGCGTTAAAGCTAGTTTCCGATAAATTTCCCGTGTTAAACTTCAGTGCAAACACTTGAGCTTCCAATCTATCAATCCAAACTCTATTCCCATACAAATTCCTATATTCTCGCCACAAACTATCTATTTGATCACTAGCTTTTTCAAAACATTGAGTTTGTTGTTCCCCCGTCAGTGATTGACAAGGACGGAGCAAAGAACCAGCAACTTCTTCTGCTAAACTCATATTCAGAGCTTGTTGATAGGATTGTTCAGCATCTGCTGTGGTAATGACTTGTTGATTCACGGTATTAATCAAGTTTCTCACCCCCAATGTGAGACTAGAAAGGATGCTCCCATCTCCTGTATTACTTAATAACAATACGACAATAAACGGCCAAATTAAACCTGTAATGGGACGAGAATATTCACTGTAAATAACATCCTTGAGCCATTGCATCATAAAAAATAAAAGAGTCCCCACAGCAAAGAACACCCCCAGATTTGTCAGCGCCCCATATAAATTATTACTGCTATTATTTTGTAATAAATCTAGCCATTGATTATCCCAACTTTCAGCCATACTTCTGGCTGTAGCCGCACCGCTATCAAAAGTTTCATTGATACCAGTTTCTGGAAAGATTTGCAAAATATAAAGCTGCATTTTAATTCACAATCATATTAATTTTCTTCTCGACTAAACAAATCTACCTGAGAAGTAGTGCGGATCAGTCTTGCTGTTTCAGTAGCTGCATCTACTCGCCGGGAGCGATTAATTTCTGACATCTGCTGGGAAATATTTACTAAATTCAAATTAGAATATTGCAAAGATTGATTTGTTTGAATTGACTGTCCTAATGTTTCAGCCATAATTTTGGCTTGTTCCTGTTGAATTTTAATAGCTTGTAATTGCAAATTGCCTTTTTCACTTTCTATAGCGACTAAGGGATTTTGTGGAGCGAAAGTCTCAACAAAATTGAGAATACTCCGAAAAATATTATCAGAGGATTCCGTCAAAGCCTCAATACTATCCAGACTATTTTCCGTAGTTTCCAATTTAGACTTTAACCGTAATTGTCCATTTTCCCCCATAATGCTTTCCACAGAAGCACGAGTAATTAACCGATTCAGTTCATCACTAATGGCTTGAGAATGAATTACCGGATTGTTTTCAAATTTATCAGTTGTGGGGTTAAAAAATATATCCTGGCGAAAACTTTTTCCCGCTTCCACAGGATTTGGGATATTCAACTCACCAGTAGAATTATTCAGAGCATTTTGGCTTCTAATTTCCAGAGAACTTAAACTTTCACTGAGATTATTCAGCAAATAATTCTGCATATCTACAGAATAGAATTGAAATTCCGTCCAAGCATTACCTAACTGTCCCATTGCGGGTAAAACCAACAAGCAAGAAAAACCCAAAGTCAAAACAGTAACCTTACGCATATTGAACCTCTAAAAAACTCCAACTCTCTGCGACTCTGCGACTCTGCGTGAGATCATCATCCCCCCCGCAGCGAAGCAATTAACTGACGAGCAAACACAGAAATAGCCTCATACTTATCACTATGTTCTCCCATAACTTGTTGACGTGCAGTTTGTTCATTGGGGTTATTAGCCACCACCGCTAATTGTTCGTAACCTGGATAGTAACGACAAAAACTATAAATGCCATTATCATCTAATAGCCATTGACTATAAATACCTTCCTTGCGGGGAAAAAAGCTTTCCGTTGCATTACGAGAAATAATATCACGAGGATATTTTAAAATACTCACAAAACTATCTACAGCCACTGGTTGAATCCGACCAATTAATCTAGTAGATAGGTTTTGCAAAATTTTTGATGATGCCTTAGATTTAGCTATAGTATCGGGGTCTTGGGCTGATAGAATCACTCTAATACCGGCTTTTGCTCCATTGGCGCAAATTCTCCCGACTAAATCGGATATTTGGTCAAATTCAAATAAAATTGGGGCTTCATCAATGAAAAAGATGGAAGCTGGACTACTTAAAGCTCGGCGCAAGGCTGCGGAATAAGCACTGAGAGACAGGACGGCTGCATCTTCGTTGTCTGAGAGGTTCCGCAGTGCAAAAACTAAAAGTTGAGCGTCTGTAGGAAAGCTAGAGGGTGCAGAAATTGATTGTCCCACGCGACTAGAAAGCCAAAACCTTAACCTGAGTTGAATTTGACTGAGTGCGTCATCTACCCGACCACTGAGAGAGTCTAGTTGCAGATGTTCTGGGGAACAGAAATACAAAAAGTCATGCAGGGTGGGGGTTTTATCCCAAGCTAAACTACCAAATCCATCGGCTATGGCTTGTTGATATCTTTGTTTAATCCCTGAGTCTGCAAAGAAAGCAGTTAAGGCGAGGTTGAGGAGGGAACGGACGGTTTGAGACAGCAGTTGGTTTTCGGTGGATGACCCTAAAACCATTGTCATTAAGGCTGATTCTAAGAATCCAGTATAGTCCAGTAGGCGATCGCGTTGTTCTTCTGGTGAGAGCGATCGCAAATCTGGTTGTTCAAAAAGATTATTGGATTCTTTAGAAATATCAAAATAGGCTCCATTCCCCTCCATAAACTCTGTATAGTCAGTAAAGGTAGATGAGCCATCAGGTTTAGGAAAATCCAAAGCCACAACGGGAATCCCATGCGCTAAAGCCTGAGTTAAAATTCCCGATACTAACACCGATTTACCAGCACGAGTAGTCGCAAACAAAGCCAAATTTTTATGCTGGTTAAACAAATCTAAATGTATCGGAGTTCCACCCTCCTCGGCAATCAATTCAAAACCGTGACTATCTCCGGCTTTAGTTAAAACTAAAGGCATTAATCCGGGAACTTCACTGGTTAAATATAATTGACGACGGTTAAAAGGTTTGACTAATAAACCTTCCCAAACTACGGGTAAAGATTGTAGCCAAATTTTCCAAGCGTACTCTATTTCTCTAATTACCTGCGCTGGTCTTTGAAAACAATTTTCAATATATCTAGTAGCTGTATCTAATTCTGCCACAGTGGGACGATGGACAAAAATAGCTATACCCGTATATATCGGTACTGCACCCTCATATAATTGTTCTTGCGCGGCTACAGATTTTTTCAACTTTAATTGAGCGCTAACATCAATAGTTTTACTTTTTTCTTGCGCCATCAGTGCTGTCATATTTGACTGTTTTAGCACTCGTTGTAAAGTTGTTTTCACTAAAGCCGGATTCGCCGCCGTTAATTCGCAAAAAATTTCTGTATCGACTACAGTTTCTCTCGCTAGTAATTCCCACAAATAACGTAACTGAGCAAATTTATTTGACCAACCGCCGGGTTTTTCGAGAAATGTTAACGCGCCAATATAACGATTTTTCACATTTACCCAACGGCGGTCAGCACAGGGTACATTAGATTCCATTAGCAAAGTTGTACTGTGGGTATTTTCTAACAGTAATTTGGTACTTGCTAAATCCGAATTAACTTGCTCATGTAGTCCAGTTTCATCTAAAACCAGTAATTGAGGAATCTCTATAGCTGGTGTGTCATTAAATCTTCGCCAAACTTCTGACCACAGTTCCTCAGCATTCAAAGGTTTAACATCTAAACCCATTTTGTTAGATAACAATTGTTCCCAACGAGAAAACCCTTGTTGGTAAGCATTAGTAATTAAACTTTCAATGCGTTGGTTTTGAACTTCTGTTAATTCTCCTTTAAACTGTAACCACCATCCCTCAGCTTGCGCTAAAAGCTTTTCAATCCAATCATCAGCTTGAGTGGCGTTAGGTTCAATGGTATAAGTGACATATATTCGCAGAAACTTGGGTTTACGCACCCCAGAGTGAGTTAATTCTTGGATTCTGGCTCTTTCGGCTGTTAATAAGTATTTAATATCCCGTGATGGCGTGCGTTTTACTAAGTCTCCTAATTCTATTTGTCGTTGTTTATCAGAACTAAATGACCCAATGTGCAAGGTCATTTTTTCACCTTCAGGAATATCTTTTAACCCAGATTCAATATTATTAAATATGGTGTTGATTTGTTCCGCGCGTAAAGTAGTATGGATTCCCCGACATTCAAACCCAAAAACAAAGCAAAATCTATCTTTTTGGGTTTCTTTGTTTAAGATGTAAGCACCGATATCACGACCATCCAACGCCACCCTTAACATGGTCGCCAAATGTAGCGCATCCTCAAATGGTGTTAATCTACTTTCTTTGCCGGCGATGCTTAGGCTTTGTTTTCCGATTTTTTGCTTCATGGTTAATTTCTAACAAGCTTTGATAACGTGCAAAGCCTCTTGTCCAAGTGGGAACTCCCACGAATTTGCTTAAAAAGCGCCAACTTCTACCACCAGTTAAAATCCACCAAGTGGCGATTCCCCAACCTGCAATTAATGCTGTCCACAACCAGCGCTGAAAATCATCTGCAAATATCCCTCCAAATACGCCATTAACCACAAAGTAGGTAGCGAGAACAATTACCAGCCAAGGAAAAATTTGGTCAGCCGGAATTGGCCCTAATGATGGTTGTGAACCGAGAATTTGATTAACTGGGCGAAATTCTTGATCTCGTTCTTCAGCCATAAAAATAAATCCAGATTAATTACTGGTATCACCTATAACAAAACCTGTCAAGACATCGGCAACGGTGACAGCCACAACTACTAACAGGGGTATTCTAGCGATACTTTGCCAGTCTTCATCTTTCCGCACGGCGTTAATTACACCAATGAGAGAAACAGCGATATAAAGTAAATAAATGGCTCTTAAAACGTTAAAAATTAGGCTAACTGCTGTTTGTCCGTTGGCATCTCCCCCAGCATCTTGTGTGAGTGTGTTCCTAAAAAAGTTTTCAGCTCTGCCAAAAAATTGAGCATGAGCAGCAAGAGCAAAGTAGTCTAACCAAAATATGCTGAGAAT
Source organism: Nodularia chucula CCY0103 (assembly GCF_963923915.1). Taxonomy (NCBI): domain Bacteria; kingdom Bacillati; phylum Cyanobacteriota; class Cyanophyceae; order Nostocales; family Nodulariaceae; genus Nodularia; species Nodularia chucula. Next base: position 172,321 of record NZ_CAWUOL010000002.1, read on the forward strand.
CACAGATATTGCCAATATTTGTAATGTGATTACCCAGCGCTTAGACAAATGCAATTGCTGTCCGATTTGTTGCAAGATCATTGATATTAAGCCACTAGCTAGCAAACAAAACAGCAGCATGGGACTTGTGAAACTAATAACGCTGAGAAATACAGCACCAGCTAATAAAAACGGTAGGGATAGAAATAGTTGCTGTAACCATGATTCCCCAGGTATTTTTTTGCTCCTAACAGTTAAATCTTGCTCTAGTTTTTTCACGCTATAACTTTTCGGCATATCTTTATGTCCCTGATCATTGATCCAACATATTAGTGATGTTGGTGCTTAAAGGTTTTACTTTAGTTTTAAAGGTGTCACCTGTCATCTGTATTTCTCCAGGGATTTAATGTAATTTATATTGTATGGTGATGTTATATTTTCCCTGTATCACCTTGTATTAAGGTTTCATTAATTAGTTTTTAACATTTAGTTAAGTTACAGCAATTCTTTGGGGATTTTTTTTAACCAATAATTGTCTATAACTCTTACCTGCTCTTGCTCTTTGGGGTATACTGTTGGCGAAGTTTTTCTCATGCTTTTGCGTAATACCTGTATTAATAAATACAAAAATATTATATACAGCCACTTGATTATACCACATATTTACTAGAGGTGAGTTGAAGTAGCGTATATCTTGCTTAAAATTAGGGGTGAAAACTTTTTGGCACTCAGCAGAGTATCTATAAACAGATATTTAACCAGAGAAAATGTTAATTTCTGATTTCCGAATAGTGAAGTTATAATCAGACATAAATCCAGTTATTATGTCTAAAAGTTATATCGGAAACACTTGATTTTTTCAGCTATGTCATCAACAATAAACATAACCTCTAACAAGTTGTAGTCCATCTTGTTAAGAACCTAACCTTATCCAATTTTTCAAGTCCGCAGGTGCGGACTTTACTTATTTTTGATTACTGGGATGGGGAGTAGGCTTGCCCTGAGCGAAGTCGAAGGGGAGTAGGGAGTAGGGAGTAGGGAGTAGGGGGGGAAGAGGCAGGGGTGCAGGGTGCAGGGGGGAAGATTTTTAGCTTCCAATAAATACCCAATACCCAATACCCAGTCCCCAGTCCCCAGTCCCCAGTCCCCAGTCCCCAGTCCCCAGTCCCCACTCCCCAGATATATTACAGAAGTTGATCACGCAACTGATTTACAACTCGATCTAGTCCGACGGAATGGGCGGCTTTGAATAAGATGCGATCGCCTGGTTGGATGAATGTCTTTAATCTGGTTACTATATCAGCATGATTCCCAAAGCATTCTGATGGGATACCTGCGGCACTTTCTGCGATCGCCTCTGCGTCTTTACCATCTACTAACACTAGCAAAGCGTCTAATTGCAACCTCTGCACGGTTTCACCCACTTTTTGGTGCAGTTGGGGCGATCGCTCTCCTAATTCTTTCATTGCACCTAATACCGCAATTTTGCGTTTTCCCGGTGTATCTGCCAATAATTGCAACGCTGCGATCATAGCTTCTGGTGCAGCATTATAAGTCTCATCTAAGATAATTATATCATGGGCTAGGGTAAATCGTTGCGATCGCCCTGTAGGCATATTCACCATTACACCATTTTGCAAACTTGACCAATCAATTCCTAAAACTTGCGCCACTGCCAAAGCCGCTAAAAAATTACTGGCATTGTGACGACCAGCTAAAGGTAAAGGTAGTTGCATTCCCTCAACTTGAATGGTTTCGTTATCTATAATCTGCCCTTGAATATCACCACCAGCCAAACCATAAGTGACCACTTTCCCAGACCAAACTTCTTGAGCCGTAGCCATTAACAAGGAATTATCATGATTGAGAATCGCTACACCATCGGGAGACATTTGGGCTAATAACTCACATTTAGCACGGGCGATGGCTTCCTCTGAACCCAGTAACTCAATATGTGCAGTTCCCACATTCGTAATTACGCCAATATTCGGACGGGCGATATCGGTTAATTCGGCAATTTGTCCCTCACCCCGCATCGCCATTTCTACCACAGCATAATCATCTTCTGTACTCAGTTCTAATAAAGTTTTGGGTACACCGATTTCGTTATTAAAATTGCCGTAGGTCTTATGAACTCTTCCTCTGGTTGCCAAAACTGCGGCTATGAGTTCCTTAGTGGTGGTTTTTCCCACAGAACCTGTCACCCCAATTACTGGAATATTGAGGCGATCGCGCCACCATCTACCCAGCTGCTGATATGCTACTAAAGTATTCCTGACTTGCAATAATGGCAAATCTGCATTTTGATAATCACAGTCTACAATAGCCGCTAACGCACCCTGAGCGATCGCACTGGCGACAAAATCATGTCCATCAAACTTTTCCCCTCGTAAAGCCAAAAACACTTCACCGGGTTTGATTTTCCGGGTATCTGTTTGAATAGCGCTGCTGACTTGGGTTAAAACATCCTCAGATAAATTCACAGATTCCGCGTGCAGAACTTCACACAGTTGGGAAATGGTAGCAGACCAAGGCATAACTAGGAACTGATTTTTAAAGTTAAATTAGCCAAACACAAAGTATACAAATTTTCTGGTGCTACCGCGCATAAATTTAGTTATCAGTGATCATTAAACGCGGATGGACGCAGATAAACGCAGATATTTTTGTACTTTATTAGACTAGGAAATGCTATGGCATCATCAAACTATCCTGAAATAGCTTATAATACCTGAGTCCTTAGCAAGTACATAAAACTTAAATAAATAATTATATGCCTAAACAATATATCCCCAATGCTTTTATAAAAGTCGAAAATTCTCAGTTATATGCCATCTTTGCATGGAGTCAGCGCACCGCCGAAATCATAACCGCCAAATCATGGTTAATAATCCTAGAAATATTTATCCATGAACATTCTTTAGAAAAAGCATACGAAATCTGGCAAAAAATCCACATTACCTCTCTAGGCGATAAATACATTCCTGAAGTAGACCAATATCAGCCTTTATCTCAAGATGCTATAGTATTTTTAGCAGATGGTAGTTTGACAATTTTTGGTAAAGGCTTTCGTAGTTTCATTGAAAAAGACCTACAATTTGAACTGGGTGAAATCAGTCAACAAACTTACCAAGTTTTACCGCAATTATTTTCTCAATATCAATTAAAAGATGATACAGATTCCATTCAAACTCTGGAAGACTTCCGCGCCATAGTAGATAAACTAGAAACCATAGGTTTATTATCACCCGCCACAGGTTCCATAGATTGGGGTGATTTAAAAAAAGCAGTTCCTATTTGTCAAGCATTCGGATTAACCAGAGGAACTCCCGTTGATAGATATTATCTCAGTAAATTTCTCGCCGAGATTAAAGATAAAATTGGTGGTGATATTCTAGAAATAGGCGGAACCCCCAAAGATAAAGATTTTTATGAAGTTAATCCCGGTACATCATATAAAATTCTCAACATAGAAGCAGGCCCTGGAGTCGATATAGCTGGGGATGTCCATGATGTCTCAATTGTAAAACCAGCATCTTTGGATTCCGTGATTATTTTTAATGTCTTAGAACATTGTTATGCGCCTTGGATAGCGGTAGAAAATATTCTCACTTGGTTAAAACCAGGAGGAAAATGCTTTGCTATGGTTCCCAGTGCTATCAGAGTTCATGCTACTCCCTCCGATTATTGGCGACCTTTACCAGATGCTTTTGCTTATATATTTAGAAACTATAGTCAACAAAAATTATATGTCTATGGTAATCCTACCAGTGCGATCGCTAGTTATCATGGAATAGCTGTGGAAGAATTGACCACCACAGAACTCGATGCTTTTCACCCAGATTATCCCGTCGCTACTTGTATTATGGCTCAGAAATAAACACGAAGAAACTAACCACAGAGACACATAGAAATGAGATTTTGAGAAGTTTGAGGCATAATACCAATTATTTGTGAGGCTGCATATTATTTTGATCCACCCTACACCACCAAAATCCGGTTCCCTCCTCGCTTGCGGGGAGGGTTAGGGAGGGGTTCTTTCTATGAGTCTTTATATGAAATTAGGACATTCCCTACTCCCCACTCCCCATATTATCTAAAATGAGCAGTATCAACTTTAATATAAAACCAGAAGTTTCAGTAGTTTTATGCACTTACAACCGGGTAAATTACCTCAAAACCTGTATTGATAGTGTGATTAATCAAACCTTTAAAGACTGGGAATTGGTTGTAGTAGATGATGGTAGTCAAGACCATACTTTTACCCTGGTTGATGCCTATCTGCAAAAATTCCCTAATATCCGTTATTTAAAACATCAAAACCGCAAATTAGGTCACTCTAAAAATGCTGGTATTCAAGCATCTTTTGGGAAACATATAACATTTATAGACAGTGATGATGCTTATAAAGCCAATCATTTAAAATCCCGTTGGGAATATATGCAAGCTCATCCAGAAGTTGATTTAATCGAAGGCGGCTTTTACTCAGAAGAAGAAATTTTTGTCGCCGATTATTTTCAACCAGGTAAAACCATTAATCTGCGAGAATGTGTTTTAGGCCCCACCTTTTTTGGTAAGCGACACGTATTTTTTCAATTAAAGGGATTTGATAATATTTCCTATGGAGAAGATACAGACTTTTGGGAACGGGCAGAAAAAATCTTTACCACTGCAAAAGTCAAGGAACCGGAAACTTATATTTATACTAGAGCCGAAACAAGTATTACTAAAAGCGTTTTAGAGCAAATTTCTTCATCTAGCTAACTGGGAATGAACAGCAATATTTTACTACACTTCATCAAGAATTTTTTTCGCCAGTGCATTTCTGCTGTTAGCAGGTTATTCGTTCTGGGAATTGTTTTGAGTTTATCTCTCATCCTGTTATCTGGTTGTCAAGCTGCACCAAAAACAGATGATGGCGTAATTCGTTTAACATTGTGGCAAGGAATTAACCCCCCAGCTAACCGAGATGTCTTTCAAAAGCTAGTCGATAAATTTAATCAAACTCATACTGATATTCAAGTTGAATCGATTTTTGCAGGTGGACTAGATCAACAAATACCGAAAATTTTCGCCGCAGTTGTCGGTAATGTCCCACCAGATATTCTCACATTTTACCCCCAAATTACGGGTCAGTTGGTGAAAATAGACGCAATTACACCGTTAGAAGATTGGTGGGAAAAATCACCCCTCAAATCAGAAGTTAGTCCCAACCTCGTGCAAGCATTAACATTAAATAATCATCTCTGGTCAATGCCACTTTACACTAGTAATATTGGCATTTTTTACCGACCAGAACTTTTCCAAAAAGCGGGAATTACCGAAACCCCGAAAACTTGGGCAGAATTAAGAGAAGTTGCCCAAAAATTGACTATAGATAAAGATGGTGATGGTCAACCAGAACAATATGGTATACTGCTACCTTTAGGTAAAGGAGAATGGACTGTATTTAGTTGGTTGCCCTTTTTATGGAGTGCCGGCGGAGAGATAATTACTGATGATCAACCCAATTTAACCACCCCAGAAGTAGTACAGGCGTTGCAATTTTGGCAAGACTTGATTCAAGATGGTTCAGCCAAGTTATCTGCACCAGAACGGGGTTATGAAGAAGATGATTTTATCGCCGGTCGTGTGGCGATGCAAATTACAGGCCCTTGGACTTATATCATGAAGTCTAATGTCGATTATCAGGTATTTCCCATGCCTGCAAATGTCACCCAAGCTACAACCATTGGTGATGGTAATTTGTATGTCATGAAGACAACACCGGAAAGAGAAGCCGCAGCACGGGAGTTTTTAGAGTTTGTTGTCAGTGAAGAGTTTCAAACTGAATGGAGTATTGGTACGGGTTTTTTACCTGTGAACATCAAATCTATCGTCAGTGCAGATTTTCAGCAATTCATCAACGAACAACCTGTGTTAAAAGTTTTTCTGGAACAAATGCCGGCAGCACGGGGTAGACCAATTATCGCTGGTTATAATAGTTTATCTGATAGTCTGGGTCGAGCCATTGAGTCCACGTTGCTAGGTGAGTCTCCTGAGAAGGCTTTGCAATCAGCCCAAAAGCGCTTGGAACTGATTTGGCAAGATAAATAGTTAGGTCAAAGGGAAAATTTTTTTTCTTGACCTGAAACTACTACAATGACTATTGATGCTAGATAATGGGAAAGCTTTGAGATTTACTAGCCCATCTAGCCCGACAGAATCAAACTAACACCTATGCGAACTCACTATTGCGGCGAACTCCGAAAAGAAAATATTGGAGAAACTGTTACCTTGTATGGATGGGTAGACCGTCCCCGGGATCATGGGGGTGTGATATTCTTAGATTTACGCGATCGCTCTGGCATTGTCCAAGTTGTCAGTGATCCGCAACGCACCCCAGATTCCTACGATCTAGCAAATACGCTGCGGAATGAATACGTTGTGGAAATTACTGGGACAGTGACCCACCGTCCCGAAGACTCTTTGAATCTCCGCATCCCTACAGGGGAATTAGAAATCTACGCCGATAAAATTACTCTCCTCAATGGCGTTGGTAAGCAGTTACCGTTTCAAGTTTCCAGGGCTTACAGTGAATCTGTACGGGAAGACTTGCGGCTAAAGTATCGTTATTTGGATTTACGCCGAGAACGCATGGCGCAGAATATGCAATTGCGTCATCAAGTCGTGAAAGCCATGCGTCGTTTCTTAGAAGATTTAGAAGGTTTCATTGAAATCGAAACCCCAGTTCTCACCCGTTCCACCCCAGAAGGAGCGAGAGATTACATTTTACCTAGTCGTGCCAATCCTGGCGAGTGGTTTGCTTTACCCCAATCACCCCAGCTATTCAAACAGATACTCATGGTATCAGGCATGGATAGATATTATCAGATTGCCCGTTGCTTCCGGGATGAAGATTTACGCGCCGACAGACAACCAGAATTTACGCAGTTGGACATGGAAATGAGTTTCATGTCTCAAGAGGAAATTATCGCCCTGAATGAAAAGTTAGTTGCTCATATCTTTAAGACAGTTAAAGGCATTGAGTTAAACTTACCATTTCCCCGGTTGACCTATGCTGATGCTATGTCCCGCTATGGTAGTGATAAACCGGATACCCGCTATGGTTTGGAATTAGTCAATGTTTCCGATGTTTTAAAAGATTCTGGGTTTAAAGTTTTTCGGGATGCGATCGCCCAAGGTGGTATAGTCAAAATCCTGCCAATTCCTGAAGGTAACGATGCCATTTCTAACGTCCGCATCAAACCAGGCGGTGACTTATTTAAAGAAGCCAGCGAAGCCGGTGCAAGAGGTCTAGCATTCATCCGCGTCAGAGAAAATGGCGAAATTGACACCATAGGCGCAATCAAAGACAACCTCAGCCCAGAGCAAAAACAGGAAATTTTGCAACGTACAGGTGCAAAACCCGGTCATTTGTTATTATTTGGCGCTGGAGATACCGCTACAGTTAATAAAACTTTAGACAGATTGCGGCAAGTTGTAGCTAAGGAATTTAAATTAATAAATCCCGAAAAAATCAACCTACTGTGGATTACAGACTTCCCCATGTTTGAGTGGAATGCTGACGAAAAACGCCTAGAAGCACTGCACCATCCCTTTACAGCACCCCACCCCGAAGATATCAGCGATTTAAAAACCGCCCGCGCCCAAGCTTACGATTTGGTTTTAAACGGTTTAGAAATTGGTGGTGGAAGTCTGCGGATTTATCAAAGCGATATTCAACAGCAAGTATTTGAAGCCATTGGTTTATCACCTGAAGAAGCCCAGAATAAATTTGGCTTTCTCTTAGATGCCTTTGAATATGGTACACCTCCACACGGTGGCATTGCCTACGGTTTAGACCGTTTAGTCATGTTACTAGCTGGGGAAGACTCCATTCGGGATGTCATTGCTTTCCCCAAAACACAACAAGCCCGTTGCTTACTCACCGATGCACCTTCCAGCGTAGATGTCAAGCAATTGAAAGAATTACACGTTGCTTCGACCTTTAAGCCCAAGTCTTAGAGTAAATGTAGAGACGTTGCATACAACGTCTCTCAACAGAAATCACAATGATATAGTAACCGCCAAGCACGTTAGGAAAAAAACTGATCATAAAAGTTAGACACCGAAAGGCTTTTACCCCACACCTCCCACACCTCCCACACCTCCCACACCCCCACACCTCCCACACCTCCCACACCCCCACACCCCCTACTCCCTACTCCCTACTCCCTACTTTACCCACCTGGGTAACTTGGGGACGCACAATATAGTTAAAAGCTTCCACATTACTAGGCAGAGGTTCCATTCTGTTCTGAGCAACCAAAGTTTGGTGGATAAAAGCCGCCGCCGTAGCACGTCTGAGAGGCTCATTAGGTTCTAGCAGTCTAGGATTGGGATGATTAACCACCAGATTTTTTTGTGTTGCTATGCCTACATCATTAATAGCATACTGAGGAATTTGTTCGGCATCACTATAATAATCTTTGACTGCTGCAACAGGCGTACTGGGCTGAGGTGCGGCGGCTGCTACTAAAGGCTGCATTAAAGAAGTCATCGCCAAGGGCAAATATACAGGTCTTCTCACCACTCGCTGAGTTTGGGGTACTAAATTCAAACCTCTAGTGAGAGTAACTAAAGCATCTACTCTAGAAACTGGTTGATTTGGGCGAAATAAACCACCAGAATCACCACTCATCAAGCCTTGTTGATATGCTGACTCAATGGCCACAGATGCCCAATAACCTTCAGGAACATCTGCAAAAGCACTACCATTTTGTATTTCCCTGACTGGTTCTTGATCAAATGCTTGACGAATCATCGCTGCAAATTCATCCCGTTGTACAGCCTGTTCTGGTCGAAACGTCCCATCTGGATATCCTGCAATTATATTTTTTGCAGCTAAACGCTGAATAAATGGTTTTGCCCAATAATTTGGGGGAACATCGGAAAAACTATTCTGTGCTGAAGCTGGAGAAGTTAGGCTTGCTGCTAGTCCTAAAGTTACCAAAGATGCACTTAATGCAGTCAAACGAGATAAGCTAGACATCCAAAACATACCTCCATTTACTTTAAATTATTTAGTTTTAAATTTATATCTATATAATATTTTTTTATCTTTCCATAGTTATCTACCTAGCGATTCAAACAATTATATCTAAAGTGTTAAGTCAAATTCACAAAATAGTAATTAAGTAAGTTTCCGAGAATAACGCTAACTCTGTGAAAATAGTTTAATATAGCTCTTAATCCAGCCACTAAAAATATTATATGATTTACGATGACTTACTTATACTCTTATAAAAGTAAAGTTATTTTTACTCTTGAATTTCTGATTTAATTGAAATCTACTACAAGTAGTAAATCTGCTATTAGTTAAATTACCTCGCCAGAAAGAAGGATAAATATCACATACACATTAGGATTGTGGGTGTAGATTTGGGCAAGATTTTAATATGGTTCTTTATAAATTGCACGATTCTTCTGGTGACTATAAAGATAAAGATGCCGACTTTGATAATTTTGATGTTTATTCAGATATCAATCACGAAAAAGTGGGAACAGTCAAAGATATCTTAGTTGATGAAACTGGACGTTTTCGTTACCTAATTGTGGATACAGGCTTTTGGATTTTTGGTAAGCAAGTATTGTTACCAATTGGGCGATCGCGCATAAGTTATACAGATAGAAGAGTCTATGCTACAGGACTAACGCGAGAGCAAGTAGAAAGCTTACCTGATTTTCATGACCTGGAACGGGTGGATTATGATTATGAAGAGCAGGTACGGGGAGTTTATCGCACGACACCTGTAGAGAGTTCAACACCTGTAGAGGCTACCACACCTGTAGAGGCTACCACACCTTTAGATACTCCCACCGCTTATGCAGACACGACAGCCAGAACTACTGCACCTACAACCGATAGTGCTTATAACCGTGACACCTATACTTACGACCGAGAACCGGATCTATATAGCACCAGCGATCGCAATCATCAAAACCTGAAACTGTATGAAGAACGGTTAATTGCTAATAAATCCCGTGTGAAAACAGGAGAGGTATCGGTTGGTAAACACGTGGAAACTGATAGAGCAAATGTTTCTGTACCTCTGGAAAAAGACCGTGTAATTATTGAACGCACTACGCCAACAGATGCTGGACGCAGGGCGCAGCCTGGGGAAGTGAATTTCCAGGAAGGTGAAGTTGCACGGGTAGATATTTACGAAGAGACTCCGGAAATTCGTAAAGAAGCTGTTTTGCGTGAAGAAGTAGATGTGAAGAAGGTGGTAGAAACGGATAACGTTGAGGTTCAAGAAAACCTGCGTCGGGAAGAATTGGATGTAAATCAAGGCAATGATCGATCACCACGCAAAAGAAGAAGTTAAAAGTGTATTGGGAAGGTATTTTAGTCAACATTAATTGTCCCCCTTTCTCACTCAGGGAATGGGGGTTTTTAATTAGTACAATCATAGCAATGTAGAGATAAAGTTCACAGGTGGAAGACATCAGAGAACCTGTGAAAATCAGCCATTTATGGCAGCAATTTAGGTTTTCCCTGTTAAGCTCCCAGTGGTGTAAATATCCTCATATTGTTTTATTATTCAGGTATATTAACTTTAATCCATCAGCTTATTGCCAATTCAAGAGATTAGTGTATAATGCAATGTAAGCTTGAGTAAGTCAGCCTAATCCAGCGAGTTATAACTCATAACGCTGGAGCGGAGGAACCAAATTTTGGGGCGTATCTCTGAATCGATTGTTAAAAAGATTTGAAGTTTGAGACTGAAAATTCATCCCAAATTCCTCATCCAAAATCGATAAGAGAGGGGCATCTCTCAGCCCTAGCCCGTCAGCTAACTTCGTAGGCATTGAGGGGAGACTGAAGAGACAGCATTTTTATAATGTTTTGATCTCATCAGTATCCAAGGCTGGTACTGCTCAGATTTTTGTGCCTGCACTTATTTCTGTTGAGGTCATCAATGATATTGCAATTAAATTTAGCAGCGATTATGGCGATCGCTGGTCAAGCTGCTTGGAAAAAAGCCAAACCCGTAGTTGCCAGAGATGTTTTTCTCCTACCTGCTTTGGGGCTTTTGGGAGTTATTCTGTTGTGGTGGGTTGTCGCATTGTTCCATCGTGAATTAATGCCCACTCCTCCGGAAGCTTTTATTGCCAATCTTGATTATATTTTAAACCCTTTTTATCAACGAGGCCCTGGCAATTTAGGAATTGGCTGGTTATTGATAGCTAGTTTAAGAAGGGTATTAATTGGTTTTTTATTAGGCGCAGTCGTAGCGATTCCTTTGGGATTTCTGATTGGGATGTCTAAATCAGCCATGCTTGCGTTTAATCCCATCATTCAGATTTTTAAACCCGTATCACCTTTGGCTTGGTTGCCTATTGCTTTAGCTATCTTTAATTTGGCGGAACCTTCAGCAATTTTCGTAATTTTCATTACCTCATTATGGCCAACCATCATTAATACCGCCTTGGGTGTTGCCAGCGTTCACAAAGATTATTTAGATGTAGCGCGGGTATTAGAAATGCCCCGTTGGAGAAGGATTACGAAAATTATCTGGCCTGCAAGTTTGCCCTATATTTTCACAGGATTACGCATTAGTTTAGGGATTGCTTGGTTAGTAATTGTGGCAGTAGAAATGCTCACTGGTGGTGTTGGTATTGGCTTTTTTGTTTGGGACGAATGGAGTCGTTTAAATCTTAGTTCAGTCTTTTTAGCTGTGATAGTGATTGGGGTGACTGGACTAGTTCTAGATTATGCAGTGGGCAAAATCGAAGAATTAGTAACCCACAGGCCTAAAGCTTCTAACTAACAAAATTTGACTAATTAAAACCTAGCAAGACGCAATTTAATTCTGCGTCTCAGGCTGAATTTACTGAAAAATAATTGATTACCACTGGAGCAAAAGAAATGGGTGATAATCATTGGAATCGCCGTGACTTTATTAAAGGCATAGGATTAACAACAACTGGGTTAGCGCTGTCATCCTGTGGCATTACTGGAAATACAGGTGCTAGAGGGTTGACTGAAGAAGCCTTAGCTGTTGAACCATTGGTGAAATCTCAAGAACTAGAAAAACCTGATATTACCGTTGGTTATGTCCCTGTTAATGATTGTGCGCCATTTGCGATCGCCTGGAAAAAAGGTTTCTTCCGCAAATATGGTTTAAACGTCACCCTTAACCGCGAAGCTAGTTGGGCTACCTCCCGTGACGGCTTAATTTTTGGTCGTTTAGATGCTTCCCCTGTGGTATCTGGTGCTGTGACTAACGCCAGAATAGGTGCAGAAGGCGCACGCCACGCCCCCTTATGTGCGGCTATGACTATTCATCGCCACGGTAACGCCATGACCATGAACCAAGCCATGTGGGATTTTGGGCTACGTCCGTGGTTTGAATATCAACAACAATATGGTGATGGTGCATTGGAAGCATTTGGAAGAGATTTTCGCGGCTACTTTGCCAAGCAACCAACAGACAGGAAAGTTTGGGCAGTAGTTTTGAGTTCTGCTATTTATGAATACTTTGTGCGTTACCTGTCCGCAGCAGCAGGTGTTAACCCATTGCAAGAGTTTCGCGTTATCATTGTCCCACCTCCCCTGATGGTGACAAATGTACGCATTGGCGCAATGCAAGCTTACATGGTAGCTGAACCTTGGAACACCAGAGCCATAACAGGTAACGAAGGTATCGGCTTCACTTTCGCCCAAGGTAAAGAAGTCTGGTTAGGACATCCAGACCGATTATTGGGAGTCATGGAATCTTTCATCGATAACTATCCCAAAACCTATCGTTCTTTAGTTAAGGCAATGATAGAAGCCTGCCAATATTGTAGTAAGCCAGAAAATCGTCAGGAAGTTGCCGAATTAATTACAGACCGTTCCTTTACAGGTGCTAGACCCAGAAATCCCAATGCACCCATAGCTAAATTAACCAGTCCGGGAATTATTGGCAATTACAACTACGGAGGATTTGATGGTAAAGACCGCACCATTACATCTGCTGATCGCACAATTTTCTTTGATATTCCTGATAACCTTCCCCAATACCCAGGCAATCATTCCACATTTTTGTGGCAATCCCAAAGTATTTGGTTAATGACCCAAGCTGCAAGATGGGGACAAATTTCGGAGTTTCCCAAAAATGCTGAAGAAATCGCCCAAAGCGGTTGGCGAACTGATTTATATCGAGAAATAGCCACAGAAATGGGTATTGAATGTCCTCAAGAAGATTATAAAGTCGAGCCGCCAGAAGTTTTCATCGACAAAATAGGTTTTGACCCTAGTAACCCAGTAGGATATCTGAATCAATTTTCTATTAGGGCTAATGCTCCCACTCAGTTTTTTATGTCTTGAATCGTAAATTTGATGAGGAAATTTTGATCATGAAAGATATCCCATTAGTAGTAAATAATGGACACAAAGTTATGTCTAGCACTAATTTCTTAGAAATTGAAAATTTAGTCAAATCCTATCCCACACCAGACAAAGGTAATTTTGTGGTCTTGGATGGGGTAAATCTGACTATTGGGGAAGATGAATATATTTCTATAATTGGTCACTCTGGCTGTGGTAAATCAACACTGTTGAAGATAGTAGCTGGGTTAGAAAAAGCGACTTCTGGCTCAGTGCGGCTAGATGGAAAAGAAATTCGGCAACCAGGAGCCGAAAGAATGATGGTATTTCAAAGCTACTCACTTTTACCTTGGTTGACTGTGCGGGAAAATATCCGTCTGGCTGTAGATGAAGTGCTGAAAAAAGCCAGTCGCGCTGAAAGAATTAGCATTGTTAATGAACATTTAGCAATGGTTAACTTAATAGCGGCTGCTGATAAATATCCTGATGAAATTTCTGGAGGAATGAAACAAAGAGTGGGTATTGCCAGAGCCTTAGCCATCCGACCAAAAATGTTAATTATGGATGAACCTTTTGGAGCCTTAGATGCACTAACTAAAGGTAAATTACAAAAACAAGTATTAGATATTTGGGAAAATCATCGCCAAGCCGTAATGATGATTACGCATGATGTAGATGAAGCTATTTATATGTCAGATCGCATCGTGTTAATGACTAATGGTCCATCGGCAAAAATTGGAGAAATATTAGAAGTTCCTTTTGAACATCCACGAGATCGCGCTGAGATGCGGAACTCAAAAGAATACTTTGAACTTCGCAATCATGCTCTCAATTTTTTGGATAAATACTTTACACAAGACGAGTAAATTTAAATAAGTAGGACGTTGACGGGTAATGTTGAGCGAATTATCTGGAATAGCACTAATCAGTGATTTTGGCGATCGCGATGTTTATGTCAGTGTAATGAAAGGTGTTATTGCTCAAATCAACCCCCAAATCCGCGTGGTAGACTTAACACACCAAATTCCGCCGCAAAACATCGCCGCAGCTCGGTTTTCTCTGATGAATGCTTATTCCTATTTTCCCCTGGGTACAGTATACGTGGCGGTGGTAGATCCGGGTGTCGGGAGTAGGCGACGAGCGATCGCAGTAGAATTTGCTCAAGGCTTTCTCGTAGGGCCAGATAATGGCATCTTTAGTGGCATACTCAGTCAAAGTCCCCCCATTCACACCGTCGAACTCACAAACCCTCACTATTGGCGGACACCTGAACCGAGCAAAACTTTTCACGGTAGAGATATTTTTGCACCTATCGGCGCTCATCTTGCCAGTTGTGTGCCTCTAACACAGCTAGGACAAAAAATTGATTCCGCAACTTTAGTACAATTCAATATCGGGGAATGCAACCAAAGCAATACTGGCGTAAAGGGTTGTATTCAATATATTGATTATTTTGGCAACTTAGTCAGTAATATTCCTGGACAATATGTGCAAGGGAAAAATTGGTGTGTGCAAGTTGCTGGTGTAATTATACCGGGATGTGAAACTTACAGTGATGTGAAAGTGGGAGAACTAGCCGCTTTAGTTGGTAGTCATGGCTGGGTAGAAATTGCCATCAATAGTGGTAATGCTGCCTCGCAATTGCAGCTTAACTGCCAAGATGCGTTACAAGTCTTATTTTCGCAGTCTCACTAAACCCCTTAAAATTGAGGAAATGAGAGTTTAAATATTATAAAATTAATTGAATATGACTACACAAACCTTCTCTACACCAGAAGTTTACCAAGGTCAGTTTGGGGAATTTACAATTGACGATAGCGATCGCACAGGCGTAATTATCTACCGCGCTGGGTTAATGGTAGCTGCACTCAGCTTTGCTATTGGTAGCCTCTTGGTTTTATTTCACAATACCTCCATAGCTGCACTCACCCCTTTATATGCCTGTTTTAGTCTTGGTTTAGGCATCAGCTTATTAACCATTCACATATATATGGCACTACTGCACCGAGTATTACAAGTTTGTTGGGGCATCGGTAGTATATCAGCAATAACCCTGGCATTGTCTAGTAGTGAACCTCTGGCGATCGCAGTTTACAACCAACCCCTGACATTATTTGGCATCGGTTTTACCTTCGTAGCATTAACAGGTATCTTCTTCAAAGAAGCCTTTTGCTTTAATCGCCTAGAAACTAAAATTTTAACCCTCACCGTTCCTTTACTTCTCCTGGGACATTTAGTTGGAATTTTACCAACTCAAGGAGAACAAGTTTTATTAGGAATTTGGGCAGCTTTATTTCTAGTATTTGCCTTGCGTAAAACATTCCAAGCCATTCCCCCAGATATTGGCGATAAATCAGTATTTACTTATTTGAAAACCCAAAGTTCAGCTAAGGTTTAATTTTGGATTACTTAACCTCTATTCTTTTTCTCCCCTCCTCGCTTGCGGGGCTACCGTGTACACACATCCTGATCCAAAAAGGTTTTCCAGCCCTAAAAACCCAATTTCACTCTAAATCCAGTTCCCCTCCTCGCTTGCGGGGAGGGGCTAGGGGTGGGGTCTTATGACACAAACGAGAATTTACCGACTTGTGTGTACACCGTAGGCTTGCGTGGAGGGGCTGGGGGTGGGGTTCTATATTCTGGTAATAGTAACTACTTAAGTTCCCTAAACAAACAAAAAACCCCGCCATCAAATATAGCGGGGAAAAATTTCATATTCTCAATTCACCATCAGCAACTTAAGCAAACCATTCCAGAACAGCTTCATCCTTAGTATTAGTATTACGGGATGGAGTCTCACGATTAAACTTCATGTGAATTGATCGTCTTTGTTCACCATCAGCCGCAACACCCACAATTGGATAGTCAATCAAACCATCTTGGAAGGACATCTGGAAGCGGAATGTACCATCTGGATTCAGTTTAATAGGACGACCGCCAATTGTGACAGTGGCATCAGGTTCCGTTGCACCGTAAACAATCAACTCAGCATCAGCAACTAACCAGAACTCACGGGGACGCATAGGGATAGCATCAGCCGAGAAACCTGCACCAGACATCCCCACACCAGACATGGTTAAACCAGATGCAGTGGGAACTGCCCACATACCTACACCAGAGGGGAAAACATAGGAACTAATAGCTTCTTCAGGACGTGCAGAACCCGGTGCTTGCTGCATAGAACCAAAAATAGAACCAGCAACCCGTTGTGATTCAGCAGATTCCGCCAAGCCAAAGATTTGATCGTATATTGGGTTACTACCATTTACCCGTACTCCGGCTGAAGCTGCGGTTGCTGCTTTCTTAGCTGGGGGAACTAATTCGTAAACAGTTTTGCTGCGTAAATCTTGATCAAAGTCAACAGTAACAAAAGCATCCTCAATCCAATCAGATGGATAAACAGGAGGAATATGTACTCTTGCAGAACGTGCCAATACTAACCAACGACCATCAGCAGTCCGGTAGCCAATATCTATGACATAATCGCGATCGCTCACTGGAATAGGAATATACCATTCTCTCGCCAATTCATCAGCTGGATATTCTTGAATACTGTGAGGACTTTGGTGATCCAAATCAACATCAGTAACATCATAGATCCGCAGGGCTAGTTGCTGCCCACCTTGCTGTCTGAGTTCCGCCTTATGTTCGTTAGGGATATCCCAGTAAGTATAAGCCCATTGAGGATCGCGGGGTAAAAGTACAATCCGGCTTTCACCATAACCCTGTGGTAAGTCGGCGAGTCCTTCATCAACATCAGCCAGAAAACCACCAGTCCGGTCTTCTTGACCTAATTCAAATTTTGCTGCTTCCACGGTTTCCTGTGCCTCCAGTGAACGAGTTGGACTAAGCGATACTTTGCTGCGCTGGACTTCTTGAATCGCTGCCAGCAGTTGAGATTTACGCATTCGGCTATAGCGAGAGATACTATATTCACTGGCAACTTTGCGTAATTGCCGTAATGTCATCTCTTCTAGCGGTGGGCGTTCTTTTGCCATAATCTTGGCCTCCAGTAGTTTGTGAGGTAAATAATTTCCCTGGGTTACAGAATCTTCTATAAAATAAAATGTCATCTACCCCAGATGAATTTTTGATTCTTGACCTCTGGTTTTGCCCAGTTTGTAAGTTTTTAGTTTCTTCTTAAATTTGAGACTAACTACCTTGAGATTCCTAGATGCTGCCATGATTAGCATTTCTTTGGGATCGAAGCAGTTTCTTTGTTAAGTAAATATTAACCAGTAAACCTCACCAGGGATCAAGGGGTTTACAGTGGTTTTTTCGTTGTTTTACGCATTTATTACCTCTCCGGGGATCGTATTGTCATCATTTCATGACAAATTACCAAATTGGGTTTAACGGAATAACTCAAATATCAGCATTTCATAACATTTCAGCTAGAGCAACGGACATATTGGTTAGGACATCATGATTATGGTTTTAAGGGAGTAGGGAGTGGGGAATGTGGGGTAAAAGCCTTTCGGTGTCTAACTTTTATGATCCGTTTTTGTCCTCACCACCTTGGCGGTTGCCATACAAAGAAATAAGGTAAGTAGGTCAACATAATTAAGCATAAAACCTTGACGATATAGATCCCCGACTTCTTTGAGAAGTCGGGGATCTGGGTATTACGTTTTTTAAGTTTGAGCTACTTATCAAAAAAGCCAGATTGCTTTTTATACAGAAAACAATAATTTGCGAGTTTTTACTTCTCCACTGCACCCTGCACCCCTTCCTCTTCCTCCCTGCTTCTTCCTCAATTCATGGCAACCTGATTAATAACTGACATACTTTGGATACGCCAGACATCCCCTTGTAGAATTAAAGAATACCGCACCCGCAAACTTTCATCAGTAAAATTGCGTATTTGCCCCTGGTCATAGAACTGTGTTACTTCCCTGACAGTGGCTACAACTACAGCTTGATTGGAATCTTGATCAACATATTCCACCTTCACCGTGTGGTCATACGTCCGATAGCGGTTCTGTAACCTTTCTTGTTGGGCTAATTGTCGCCATTGAGAAATAGTTGGACTTGTCAAAATATCCTGTAATCTTTCAACCTGATATTGCGGCCCTAAAGCTGCGGCTTTAATAGATAACCAAGTTTCAATCACTTCTTGCGCTGTCGCATCAGTCAAAGAACCTTCTGGTAGTTTTAACTCAGTGCTGGGGTCGGGAATCTCTATTGGTGGTTGATTTAGTTCTACCAATAACTGTTCACCTGGCAAAAGTGGTGCAGGAAAAAACCAGTTTTTCACCCATCCGAATGTTGTGGAAACTAATAGCCAAAAAACTAAGATACCTCCCAAAGAAGCCAACACAGTCCAAGCAAGTTGCGTTTTCCCTGCTAAATTAGCCCCCAAAGCTGGTTGATGTTGAGAATTACCTTGGTTGAAACCTTTAGGTGCTTTTCGCCGGCGGCGTTTTTTCACTTGACCAGTGGAATTAGAACCAGCTGCACCATTGAGATGAGGCTGAGTTGGTCTGGTTGTGTGCTGAGGATGAACAAAATCTACTAAATCTGGGTGTGAATGAGTATCCCGTCTAGTTTTATCTAGCCCTGTTTTTCGGCCATTCAGGGAAGAGGGAGGATTTTGATGGTTGTTTTGTGTTGGGGTAGTTGCTAAGTTCGGAACAGGTTTCCTAGATTGAGCAAATTGGGCAGAAACAGCAGTGGCTTGGTTGTTGTTGAGGTGAGGTTGGGAAAACGACTGACGGTTGATTACAGCCCATTCATGGGTAGTTTCTGCATCTGTAGGTAAGGCTTCTAAATAGGCTTGCACCTGTGGATTAGCAAAATAATCTTTTAACGAGGCTTGCTGAGTAGCTAAATCTCGAAAGTGGAGGAATACTTCATTTTGTAACCACTGTTCAGCATACAAACATAGTCCTGGTAGTAAGTCAGGAGAATCTAGTGATTTTTCCCGAATTAAAGCCAAGGCTTCGTATTCTTGACTAAGTTCTAAAACGCGAGTGGCTTCTTCTGTCTGTCCTAATAGCAGCGCACACAGTGATTGTTCTAAATGTACATCTTGACGTTTTCCCAAACCCATGAGCATTTGCTTGGCTTGACGAATTAAAGCCGGTTGGTGTTGAGTGAATCCCCGTGCTAAGAGGGCATAAACTGCCAAATAAGTAGCTACAGCAGAGGGACGCTTGCTTTCAGCTTCAAATAGCTTATGCTGTTCGGCAACTGTTAAATAGTTGCGTAATTGCTGAATAAATCGTAAAAAATCGTCTATATTCAGACCAGATTGATCATTGCCAGTACCATCAATACCACCGCGATCGCTTAAAATATCATGTAAAAATGCCAATCCTTGTTTTCTTTGGGCAACCTTTTCTGGCGGTAATTCCAGTAATTCTAAAATTCGATAGGGCCGCAATTTATACAAATCAGCTTGCATTTCCGCCTGGACACTAGAAAACAGTCCTTCACGCGCTAACAGTTCTTGACCAGTTTCCAGAGAAATAGCCGCATTTTCATAGTGACCCTGCTGCCATTGTTCCCGTCCCAATTCTAAACAAGCCAGAGCCACAGTCAAAACAATATCTGGGTATTCAGAACCTTCGAGAAATTCTTCACTATCAAGATTATTGGCTACTCTGGCAGAGGCTACCCCATTAGAATTGGTGAGGTAATTGTGACCTAGCTTCAGTACCAGTTCATATTCCCCCAGTTCTTCCAGAATCAATAAAGCACCAACTAATTCCTCTTGGGAAATGTCAATACTCAGACTCTGGATATCCGGATCGGTATTTTTGGCTTCTGTCTGGTTGTCTCCTGTAGCAGTAGCATTACCATTGCCTTCGGGGCCATAGGCATGGGCAAGATAAAGCTGGTCATAACTGCTACGTTCTGTGGGATTAGATAAAATCGCGTAAGCTTCTTCTATCAGTTGTTTGCGAGAAGTAATTGCTGCTTGAGAATACTCTCGTCGCGGCAACTGTACAATGCGATCGCTGTATGACTGTCGCAACTGTTCATCACTTGCCGCTAACGGTAGTCCCAAAATTCGGTAGTAATCTAGCGGAATTCGCACAGTCTACTTCCCCTGCACCGTGATCAACATAATTAACCTAGAGTATTCCAGGCACGTAAAACCTTGCCATAATAATAGATTCAATAATACCGTGGATCACTTAGAATATAAATCTATATCTGAACAATTGATTTTGTTCTTTCCTCAGATTTTAATAATAATCAACTGGTAATATTTTACATTTGCGTAAAAACCACTAATACCTGATTGTAATTACAAGTAATTGTGCTTATAATAACTGGTATTTACCAATCCTTTACTTATCTTCCCAATAACGCAGTTTTAGAAGCTATCGGGGAGGTTATTAATTAAGGATTAGTAATTATAGCATGAAAAAATTGATATTACAACTATCTAGCTATATAAAAAAATCCTCATTCATTTTTGGTAAATTGTTCATGGATATGCAGAAAGAAAGCTATCCTGATTGATAGCCTATAAACAGGAGTCGGGAGTGTCAAACTCAGGGGTATATTTGCGGCTGTACCTCTATTGCCTATAAACCTGTTTGGTGCATAAATTTTTGGGGATGATAAACACATATTGTCTTTTCTCAACCTATTTGACATGGTAAATTTCAGTTTTACTATAGGAATACTAAAAAAATAATGTTTCAAGAACGCACCATACCTACATTTAATACCTCCAGCACCACAATCACTAAAGAAGAAGGGTTGCGGCTATATGAAGACATGGTACTAGGTCGCTCATTTGAAGACAAATGTGCTGAGATGTACTATAGGGGCAAAATGTTTGGTTTTGTCCACCTCTACAACGGTCAAGAAGCCGTTTCCACAGGTGTCATCCAATCCATGCGACCAGGGGAAGATTTTGTTTCCAGCACCTACCGCGACCACGTTCATGCTCTCAGTGCCGGCGTACCAGCCAGAGAAGTCATGGCGGAGTTATTTGGTAAAGCCACGGGATGCAGCAAAGGGCGTGGTGGTTCCATGCATATGTTTTCTGCCGAACATGGTTTATTAGGTGGTTATGCTTTTGTCGCCGAAGGTATTCCTGTAGCAGCTGGAGCCGCTTTCCAAAGCAAATACCGCCGGGAAGTGTTGGGAGATCAAAACGCCGACCAAGTAACAGCCTGCTTTTTTGGCGATGGCGCAGCTAATAATGGTCAGTTTTTCGAGACTTTAAATATGGCCGCCCTCTGGAAACTGCCAATTATTTTCGTGGTAGAAAATAATAAATGGGCAATTGGGATGTCTCACGAACGCGCCACTTCTCAGCCAGAGATTTACAAAAAGGCCAGTGTATTTAACATGGTAGGGGTGGAAGTAGACGGAATGGATGTTTTAGCAGTGCGAGCCGTAGCCCAAGAAGCTGTAGCCCGCGCCCGTGCAGGTGAAGGACCGACATTAATTGAAGCTCTTACCTACCGTTTCCGGGGACACTCCCTGGCAGACCCAGATGAAATGCGTAGCAAAGCTGAGAAAGAATTTTGGTTTTCTCGTGACCCTATTAAGAAGCTAGCAGCTTATCTCGTTGAGCAAAACTTAGCAGATGAGGCAGAACTCAAAGCCATTGACCAGAAAATTCAAGCAGTCATAGAGGAAGCTGTGCAGTTTGCCGAAAGTAGTCCCGAACCTGACCCCAGCGAGTTGTATCGCTTCGTGTTCGCAGAAGACAAGTAAGTTGGGGAGTGGGGAGTAGGAAGAGGCAGAGGGGCAGAGGGGCAGGGTGCAAGGGAGAAGAGGAAAGGTTGTTAAGCTGCCGTCCGTGTCAAGTAATTTCTAACTCCCTCCCGCTCCCTTGCTTCTTATGAGGGAGTAGAGACTGGGTGATTTCCATTTCTACTTCTCCCTCAGCTCTATTCCCCAGGTCTGATGCCCGATGAAAAAATAAGGATTAAACTTGTGTTTACTATCAGCGTTGAACAACAACAATACAAGACTTACATCCTCAGTGATGAAAGTGCTGGCTCTCAAATAGAAGTAGTACCAGAAAGAGGCGGTATTATCACCCGTTGGCGGATGCAAGACCGGGAAATTTTCTATTTGGATACGGAACGATTTACTCATCCGGAGTTGAGTGTGAGAGGTGGAAATCCGATTCTGTTCCCTATTTGTGGCAATTTACCAGATAATTTGTACACCCATAATGGGCAACGCTACACTCTGAAGCAACATGGTTTTGCTCGTGATTTGCCTTGGGAAGTAACTGAGCAAAAAACTCAAGGTAAAGCTAGTCTAACTCTTGTACTCAAGAGCAATGAGCAAACTCAGGCAGTTTATCCTTTTGAGTGGCGACTGCTTTTTACTTATGAATTGCAAGGTAATACTCTGGTAATTCGGCAGGAGTATGAAAATTTGTCATCTGTACCCATGCCGTTTTCTGCTGGTTTCCATCCTTATTTTCTCACCGGTGGTGATAAGAGTCAGCTAGAGTTTGAAATTCCTTCTGGGCAGTATCAAGACCAAACTACTAAGGAAATTAACTCTTTTGATGGTGGTTTTGATTTCAACCGCGATGAAATTGATGTGGCTTTTGGTGATTTGACTAGTCAATGTGCCGCAGTTATCGACCGTAGCCGTCAGCTAAAACTGACTTTAGATTACGATCGCATTTATTCTCGTCTAGTGTTTTGGACATTCAAAGGCAAGGATTTCTACTGTCTGGAACCTTGGACAGCTCCTCGGAATGCGATTAATACTGGGGAAAACCTGACGGTATTAGCTCCAAAAGCTAGCTGCACGGCATCTGTAAGGTTAACGGCGAATATTTTATAAAAATAATATTTGCAAATTTCAGATGCTCGTGTTATGATTGCAAAGTTGCAAAACAAAAGGGTCGCTAACTCAATGGTAGAGTACTCGGCTTTTAACCGATTTGTTCCGAGTTCGAGTCTCGGGCGACCCACTGTAAAAATTTGAGTGGATGATATTTGCTGTTGTGAGCGATCGCCAAAATATCACTCACTGGCTCATGACTAATGTTTCGTAAATGCTACACATTGCCTAAGTCTTAGTAGATAAGGTATCGAGGATATGGGGATACTAACTAAAGCCTTAAATGAGAGTGTAACTGAATGTACAGTAGTATATGGGAAATATAGGGCATGGTTATGAAAGATGGCGTAAACTTGTTCAACATAAACACCCGGCACTAGTTATAATTTCCTATAAGTTGAAAAAAGTATTAAGATTAGCGTAAATATTACGCTTTTCGTACACTGATTAGCTGAAAAACACATTAGGAGGACTATATATGGCGCTCGTACCAATGCGGCTGCTTTTAGATCACGCGGCTGAAAACGGTTACGGTATTCCAGCTTTTAACGTTAATAACTTGGAGCAAATACAGGCAATTCTTAAGGCAGCAGCAGAGACAGATAGCCCTGTAATTTTACAAGCTTCCCGTGGCGCACGTGCTTATGCGGGAGAAAACTTTCTGCGTCACCTAATTTTGGCAGCAGCAGAAACCTACCCTCACATTCCCATTGTCATGCACCAAGATCATGGTAATGCGCCTTCTACTTGCTACTCAGCAATGAAGAATGGGTTTACCAGCGTGATGATGGATGGTTCTTTGGAAGCTGATGCCAAAACCCCCGCTAGCTTTGAGTACAATGTCAATGTTACCCGCGAAGTGGTAAACGTAGCTCATTCCCTCGGTGTCAGCGTTGAAGGTGAACTTGGTTGTTTAGGTTCTTTAGAAACTGGTGCTGGTGAAGCTGAAGATGGCCACGGTTTTGAAGGTACACTTGACCACTCTCAATTGCTAACTGACCCCGACGAAGCAGCAGACTTTGTAGAGCAAACCCAGGTAGATGCTTTGGCTGTAGCTATCGGTACCAGCCACGGTGCTTACAAGTTTACTCGTAAGCCTACAGGTGAAATTTTGGCAATTAGCCGCATTGAAGAAATTCACCGCCGTCTACCAAATACCCACTTAGTAATGCACGGTTCCTCTTCTGTTCCTGAAGATTTACTAGCACTGATTAACCAGTATGGTGGTGCAATTCCTGAAACCTACGGTGTACCTGTAGAAGAAATTCAAAAAGGTATCAAGTGTGGTGTACGTAAAGTTAACATTGACACCGATAACCGTCTAGCTATTACCGCCGCCGTGCGTGAAGCTTTGGCAGCAAATCCCAAAGAATTTGACCCCCGTCACTTCCTCAAGCCTTCCATTAAATATATGCAGAAGGTTTGTGCTGACCGTTATGAGCAATTTGGTACTGCCGGCAATGCGAGCAAAATTAAGCAAGTTTCTCTAGAAGATTTTGCTGCTAAGTATGCTAAGGGCGAATTGAATGTAGTTACGAAAGCATCTGCTAAAGTTTAACTAATTTCGGATGATTCCTTCCCTTTATAGGGTAGGCAATATTTTTAATAGGAGCATAGCATGGCTATGCTTTTTTTATGCTATTGTTGATGCGCGTTTGTTGATTATTTTTCTTAATAAACAGACGGTTGCGGATTAAGGGTTTTTAACTAACGCAGGCGGCATTCGTTTCTGGAAGCCGCTATGCTTTTTTTTGTGCTTCCATTTAGGATTAAAGAAGGTAAAGACACGATAAATCGCGTCTCTACAAGATTAATTTGATTATTTCAACCAAATCTGACGGCTTAAAATGCTCATGACTTCACCTGCGTTAGCTGTGGGTAATAGTGGACTCCAGTCTTTGACGTTTGCATAGCCAATAACTTGCAATAGGTGAATTGTGCTGGTGACAGCTTTTGGTGAACCAATTAGTAAATGTTTAATCGGTTCTCTTACAGGTGATGCCTTTTCTACAGATGCCGTCAAATTGGATTCTTGATTGGCGACTAATTGTTGTACTTGTGTCATGATTGTATTTGACTCCATTTGTGGGGTTAAGGGAAAGGCGATCGCATACTCTTGGGGGAGGACGATCGCCTTTCTTATTTATCAATATAAAGTATTATTTTATACTTGTAAATACCCCGAGAGGAAAATTTTTTGTGGCATGGAAAATTGATAAAAATCCTATAAAAGATGAACTTTTAGCGGAGCGATCGCCTTGACCAATTAAAATTAATCAATATACTTTTATACTTTTAGTCTAAATATATTTAACTAGCTTTGGCTTTTGGTTATCACCGATGAAAGAATGAGAACAAGTAACTTGATACAGGGTTACTTTTCATACAGTCCGTTTGATGCAATAATTAAGAATATTTCTTATCTAAATAAGTGGTTATAGATGTTAAGAGCGATCGCCATTCCATCTAATATAGTTTTGCCTTTCGGGTAACTTCCAAGCAGTGCCTTAGCCCAAAACACATATCAGCTTGATGATGAGAGTAATTATTATTAAACCATGACAAAAATTCTTACAGATACAGACTGGCAAGAACTCAAAGCAGAAAGTGAGCAAAAGGGTATACTTTCCATTCAATCAAAGGGAGTTGAAACTATCCGCCAAGGAAAGGTTCTCGATGTCTTTAATACCTATCACTGCTGTACAAAGTTACGCAGTGGATTATCTATTTGGATACACGAAGAAAAGTTTACTGATGATCTTGTGTGGATGAGAGATAGTTTAGATCATTCTCAATTTGGGTTGAGTTTTTTTCTTTCAGGAAAAGTGAGAATTGAACGCCACGGTTTAACAGATAAGACTGACGAATCAGTAGGCAGATATTATTCAGAATGTAACTGTGATATCAAAGAAACTGAATACTGGAAAGCTGGAGAGAAATTTTCCCGAATTTATCTGAGTATCGAACCGCAGGAATTTTTCTCAAGTTTTGGCGACGAAGACTTAGAACAAATCCCAATTTCTCTGCGTCAAGCCTTAATGGGCGATAATTTACAGCCTTATTACCAACAAGGCGAAATCACACAGGAAATGTGGGTTGTATTATCTCATATTCTCCAGTGTCCCCATCAAGGATATCTGAAGCAGATGTATCTGGAAAGTAAGGCTGTGGAATTGATTACCCTTCATTGTCAGCAATTCCAAGAAGAGGATATTTCTAATTATCGCGCTCCAGCCAGGGATTTGATCGATATAGACAAAATTTACCAAGCTAAAGAAATTTTACTAGGTAATTTAGAGAATCCACCCAACTTGATGGAGTTAGCACGGCAAGTAGGGTTAAATGACTTCAAATTGAAACGTGGGTTTCGTCAAGTTTTCGGCACATCTGCATTTAAATATTTGCACGACTATCGCCTAGAAAAAGCCAAACAACTTTTAGTATTAGGAGAAATGAAGGTTGAAGAAGTAGCATTTAGGGTTGGTTTTGACAGTCGCAGTTATTTTGCCTCTGCTTTCCGCAAAAAGTTCGGCTTAAATCCCAAACAATACTTTCAGTATCAGAAAAAATCCGTCTAGCGTTCAAAAAAAATCCGTCTAGCGTTCAAAATCAAAATCCGCATCCCCTATCATACATACACTGCCAGTTTAGTTAGGAAGATTTCTTAATACTGCCAAGTGGTGTCAGGGAGTGTAGGTAAAAAAATGAAGTTAGATAAATTGTTTCAAAGTCTGTTGCTGACGGGTGCAGTTGTGGTGTTGATTAGCACTCCTGCTAGAAGTGAGGTAAATCAAGGTGAGTCTTCTACTGGGGCGGTAGGAGAATCTACATTCAAGGACACCCTGGGAGTCAGAAACAGTAAATCACCAGTATTGACTTCCAATAACAGGAAGCACCGAGATTTTCCGTCTCAAGTTGCAAGTTCTCTGCAAAGAGCAAAGTCAGAGAAATCAAACAGAAAGATTCTTCAACTGAATGAGATTTCGCAGGTTTCCCAGAGTGCAGAATTACTTGTACAGTCGCCAGCATCTTCAGAGGTTATCCAGGTGACGGGGGTAGAAGCTAATCCCACTGATAACGGTGTGGAGGTGATTTTACAGACGACTCAAGGCGAACAACTGCAAATTACTAATAACAGTGCTGACAATAATTTTATCGCTGATATTCCCAATGCTCAATTACGTTTACCCAGTGGCGATGGGTTTACATTCCGTTCCCAAAACCCAATAGAGGGGATTACTGAGATAACGGTTACTAACCTTGATACTAATACTATTCGGGTGACGGTGACAGGGGAAGCAGGATTACCAGCAGTGGATTTATTTGACAGTAATGAAGGATTGATTTTTGGTTTCACGCCTGCTGCAACTGCAATGCAGCCGGAAGCAGAACAGCCAACGAGTGAAACACCACAAGAGGAACCAGTAGTGCAGGGTGATAAGCCGATTGAATTGATAGTCACAGGACAACAGGATAATTATCGCGTACCAAATGCAACCTCTGCCACCAGAACCGATACGCCCCTACGGGATATTCCCCAATCGATTCAGGTAGTCCCCCAACAAGTTATAAGGGACCAACAAGCAACCCGTCTAATCGAGGTATTACAAAACGTACCTGGTGTAGTACAAGGAGGTGTATCACCTCGTACCTATGGCAATAGTTTCAATATTCGGGGATTTAATTCTTCTGACCAAATCCTAGTAAACGGCTTGCCAGATCCCACAAATCAGAATGCAGGCTTTGGCTCCAATGTTGAGCGTGTTGAAGTTCTCAAAGGACCAGCTTCGGTTCTTTATGGGCAAGGTGGGCTGGCAGGAAAAGTCAACTTAGTCACAAAACGACCATTGCTCGAACCTTTCTATGAGATAGAAGCCTCTGCTGGTAGTTTTAATTTCTATAGAGGGGCAATCGATTTATCTGGTCCACTGAACACTGAGAGAACAGTTTTGTATCGCTTAAATGTTTCTGGTCAGACAACAGAAAGCCTGACTGATTTCTATGAACAGCAGCGATACTTAGTTGCACCTGTTTTAAGTTGGCAAATTAGTGACCGAAGCAAGCTAACCTTAGAAGCTGACTATTCAAGAACAGAAGGTCCATTTGACCTGGGAATACCAGCGCAAGGAAGCGTACTGCCTAACCCCAATGGCAAAATCCCTCGTAATCGCTATATTGGTGAACCTAATATTGATAACAGTCAGCAGCAAGTATTTCGGGCTGGTTTTGACTTTGAACACCGTTTTAGTGACAACTGGCAGATGCGTAGCGTATTTAGGGCTTCGTTTCTTCAGTTAGATAGAGATATTGTCTTTTCCCGTGGTGCGGGTGCATTGCAGGATGATGGACGTACCTTGAATAGAATATTTGACAATCAAGACTATAAAGAAAACATTTATAACTTGGATACCTACACTGTCGGTAACTTTACAACTGGGAGTATTGAACATGAATTGGTCGTAGGGTTGAATTTATTTAGATACGATACCGATACCGTAGGTTCCACCCGCTCAATTTCTCCCTTGGATGTGTTTAATCCTGTTTATGGGGCAACTTTAACAGGTGCAAGTATCCCAGCATATGATGTTAAAGATAGAATTCAACAACTAGGTTTTTATGTTCAAGACCAAATCACTCTAACAGAACAACTCAAAGTACTTTTGGGTGGACGCTTTGATATTTCCAATAAAAATTATAGAGATGCTACTGGAAATTTTGGACCAGCTACTGGTGACTTTAAGCAGGAAGAAGCTTTTAGTCCTCGTGTTGGTATTGTTTACCAGCCCGTTCAACCTATCTCTCTTTACGCTAGTTATAGCAGTTCTTTCAATCAAGCTACGTCCACATTTTCCCCCGCAGAATCAGAACCAGAACGGGGTAAGCAATATGAAATCGGTGTCAAAGCTAATTTGACTGAGCGATTATCTGCCACACTTGCATTTTATGATTTAACTCGTTCTAATCTGCCTACAGCAGATCCCAATAATCCCCTACAAACTATTCAAGTTGGAGAACAGCGCAGTCGCGGCATCGAGTTTGACATTTCTGGTGAAATCTTACCCGGATGGAACATTATTGCTGGCTATGCTTTGACTGAAGCAGAAATTACCAAAGACAATAATTTGCCAGTGGGTAATCAACTCAATAATGTGCCGAGAAATACTTTAAACTTATGGACAACCTACGAACTTCAATCCGGCAGTTTACAAGGATTCGGTTTCGGTTTGGGAGTCTTCTACTTTGGAGAACGACAAGGGGACTTAGCCAATACATTCGTTTTACCTGGATATACGCGCACAGATGCGGCTATTTTCTATAAACGGGATAACTTCAGGGCTGCCCTTAATATTAGGAATCTGTTTGACGTTGATTATTTCGTATCTGCTCAAAACCGCGCCCGTGTTTTTCCTGGAGATCCTTTTACAGTGGTGGGAACCGTTTCTTGGCAGTTTTAAGCAAATTTATTCTGCATTCTACGCTTCTCTGCGTCAGAATGAAGCGTAGAACATTCATTTTCCCAATTGTGTAAATTAAGTGTTCATGAAAATATCTATACGTCGCCTTATCTATCTATTGCTATTAGGAATTTTGACGTTTACACTAGCTGCGGCCTGTAGCAAAACTATTGATAACAGTACGACAAACCTAAAACAGTCAACGGAAGATTGCCGCCAAGTGGAACACGTAATGGGAGAGACTTGTATTCCTGTCAGCCCGAAGCGAGTGATCACATTATGGACAAGTATTTTGGCTAATACCCTAGCATTAGATATCAAACCAGTGGCTACAAGTTACTATACAGGTGAACCTTTTCCACAGTATCTACAAAAGAAAGTAGATGGAATTGAATTTGTTGGTAATATAACCGAACCAAGTTTAGAAAAGATTTTGCTACTTAAACCTGATTTAATTTTGGCTAACTATCGGTTGAAAAATATCTATAAGCAGCTCTCTGAAATTGCGCCCACAGTCATGATGGACTTTCCTGGTACACCTCCTCCCTGGAAGCAACAATTAGTAGACCTTGCCAAAGTGATGGACAAAGAAGAGAACGGTCAGATGTTGATGGATAAATATTGGCAGCGTATTGAAACACTCAAACAAAAATTAGGCATTGACGCAGCTTCTCCAAAGGATAATCACCGCCATCAATTTCAAATATCAGTTGCTAGTATATCTTCAGATTATGGAATTTGGGCTTATGGAGAAAAACACGCTGTCGGCATGATTTTGAATGATATTGGACTACAAAGACCACCAGCACAAAGGGGAGATTTCTACTATATAAATAATATTTCTGAAGAACGGTTATCTGATATTGATGGTGATGTACTCTTTTTTTTACATTGGGGAAGTAAGGATACCAAAGAGACTTTAGAAAAACTCCAAGAAAAACCTTTATGGCGACAACTCAAAGCAGTGCAACAAAATCAGGTTTATTTCGTAGATGCAGGGCATTGGCATTCTTTCGATATCTTATCAGTAAATGCAGTTATTGATGACTTGTTTAAATATCTCGTCAACACACCTTAAAACCATGCCCAAACACACGATGTTAGTCTGCAAATCTTGTCACCGTTTATCTGAAGAAGCAGTGCGATCGCCCTTTAGCTTAGAGTAATCCTAAACTACTGAATTTGCATGATGAGGAACAATGAGCTATTGCATCAAACAACCACTAAGTTCTGGATATTGACGAAATATGCTATCTACACTCGCTAAAGATGCTTGATATTCCAAAGCAGTTGCTATAATCATGCGATCAAAAGGGTCTCTATGAACCGCAGACAGGTTAACTGCACGACTACAAATCTGAGGCGTAAGGGGAAACAACTCTATTCCCGATGGTTCTAAGGCTGCCTGAAACCATTCATCCGTAGAGCAAGGTAGTTCTAACCGTCCACGATGTTGAGCCAAAGCAATTTCGTAACAGGATACAGGTGAAATGCCAACCTGACTCGCCGTTTCGATTCTCTCTTTCCATTCAGATGAAAAATTCTCAAATGCCAGATTCACAAACCAAATCCAAATATGAGTATCCAGAACAATCACTTCAGACATTCCCAATCTTGCTCATCCACTACAGGACTAATCAAATCACCTAAGATCCTGGCTTTACCCGCGATCGCCACAGCAGGAATCCGGCGTTTAACAGGAGGCACTGTCTCTTCTAAAACAGTCACAATCACACGAGCAGATATGACGGGAGGTGCATCAGACAACCACTTGACCTGACCGTTTTCGTAAATTGCTTCGTAACTTTTTAGCATCATCTCTCCATTATCCTGGGGGATATGTTATTTCGTAAACCCTCGCTTTTTCATTTTATCTGATACCTATTCACTCCTTTGCCAAGTGCGATCGCCCTCTTAAAGTCAACACCATTGATAAAAACTTCCATATCCGCGCCTCCAAAATATCATCCAGTGCGATCGCCCTCTTAAAGTCAACACCATTGATAAAAACTTCCATATCCGCGATCTACAAAATATCATGCAGTGCGATCGTGATAACTAATAACTGTTCACTGATGTACCTCTAGCCAAGCCTGTAAATCAGCCAAACTGGTAAAATCAAGCAAAGCTTCACCCAAATCTTCCAACATCGGCAACGACAAACCCGAAATCACAGAACGCACCTCCTGGGGCAATTCTCCCAACCGCTTCCGCAATTGTCGGGTAATAATATTAGCCGTCGCTTCTCGTCCTTCTTCCCGTCCTTCCTGCTTAATTTCCCGATAAACTCTTGTTTCTTTCAGTGTAATATCTAACATTGCTTCTACCTCAACTCTACTCAGTTCATCAAACCGATAAGTCATGATTGTTGTAACTATCTCAATTATCGCACGACTACTTGGTGGCGATAACTCATTACGAGTTCGACTTAACAAATACCGGGCTTCTTCTGGGGCTTGTTCTTCTTCTACAGTAGTTAACACCATCGCCGCCACCCACAAAGGCAAAGAACGAATGTCTCCCAACTCATCCAAATACACCCGATGTACTTGCTCACTATTCAAAAAACCTCGATATGGATGAATATCACTTTGTTCAGTGCTACGGGACGGATAAATGATTACTGCTTGCCAATCACTAAATCTGTCACGATTACGGTAAAAATATAATGATGATTCGGCAAATACCCGCTCATACAGTTTTTCATCCTTTTGAAACTGTACCTCACAGAAATACACCACACCCGAACTTGTATTTTCAGGTGGTAAAAACACCCCATCAATTTCAAACTTAGGTTCTTTGACAGCCACCGACTCAAACCGATATACATCAGCATTCTCTGGGGGATTTATCAATAGTTCAAACAGTAAACTAGGAGATTGTTGAAATAGTTTATAAAAAATCGAATCACGCCGCATGAAGCATTCCAGTGAATAGTTAACCCTGTCAAATATCTAACCATATTTTCCTTAATATTGCTATTCAATTACCACTAAACCAATGCCAAAACATACGTTACTCGTTTGCAAATCCTGCCACCGTTCCTCTAAAAAACGACCAGAAAATCCACCTTTTGATGGTAATATTTTACTTGACCAACTAAACACTTTATGCAATGGAAAATTCCCAGATAATGAAGTAGAAATTCAACCAGTGGGATGTTTATGGGCGTGCGATTATGGCTGTGTTGTGTCCGTCGCTAGTCCAGATAAAGCCACCTATCTCTTCGTTAATCTTACCCCCGGAGAAAGTGCCACAGCATTATTAGATTTTATGCAACTTTATATCAAAAGTGATAAAGGAACTGTAGTGTGGAGACAAGTTCCTGAAATCTTACAATCTGCTATTTTCGCCCAAATTCCCCCACAAAATAATTCGTAATACTTCGGCTGCGCTCAGTACAAGTTCGTAATTCGTAATTACTAAATCTAATCTAGAAAACCTGTGATACAGGAATATCCCGCATTTTCTTCAACTCTTGCAGTAACGATTCCAAAAACATCATGTCATTTGTTATCTCTGAAGCCTCATCTTCTGACAAGTCCTGTTTATCCAGTTGAACTTGATATGCCGCAATCCGAAATTCCAATGCCTCTACCAAAAATCGTACAGCTTTAGGAGATAAATTCATCATCGTCATCACCCTCAACTCATGTCCCCCCTTCAGGCTTAATACACAATTATCATAGCTGTTTTAACTGAATCACAATGGCATCTTATTCTATTTCTAAACAACATCCACTGCTACGGTTATTAAACTACGCTAAAAACTACCGCTCTCAAGTGTGGACTGCGGCAACTTTTACCATCCTCAATACCATATTTGACCTCGCACCAGCTTATTTAATTGGGTTAGCTGTAGATATTGTTGCCGAACAAGAAAATTCGATTATTGCCCAATTTGGTGTTACTAATATTGTTGGACAACTGGCAATCTTATCATTATTAACGTTATTAATTTGGACTTTAGAATCACTATCTGAATTTATCTACGATCGCCTGTGGCGAAATCTCGCCCAAACTATGCAGCATGAGTTACGTCTTGATGCTTATAGTCATTTACAGGAACTAGAATTAAGCTACTTTGAAGAACGCTCTACAGGCACATTTTTATCAATATTAAATGACGATATCAATCAATTAGAAAGATTTCTTGATTCTGGTGCAGCTAGTATTTTACGGTTTATCACTACAATTCTATTTGTAGGTGGTTCATTTGTGATTATCGCCCCTAATGTCGCGTGGCTGGCAATATTACCTACACCTTTCATTTTTTGGGGTTCCTTAGCATTCCAAAAACGACTTGCACCCCGTTACGCAGATGTCCGCGATAAAGCCGGATTTATTAATAGTCGTTTAGCTAATAATCTCTCAGGTATTGCCACAATTAAAAGTTTCACTGCTGAAAACTATGAACGAGAACGTATGTTAGTTGAAAGTGAAGCTTATCGCCGGAGTAATGGTCATGCAATCGCACTTTCGGCTGCTTTTTATCCAGCTATTCGCTTTGTGGTAGTGACAGGTTTCATCGCTACGCTGTTTTTTGGTGGGGTTGCAGTAGCAAATAATCAGTTAACTGTGGGAACCTACGGTTTTATGGTGTTCATTGTCCAGCGATTACTGTGGCCTTTTGCCAGTTTGAGTCAAATTATGGATCAATATCAACGGGCAATGGCTTCTACCCGACGAGTCATGGGATTATTAGATACGCCCATAACTATCCCCACAGGAAACCGTTCTTTACCAGCAGTACGTGGTGAAGTGCATCTTGACAATATCACCTTTGCCTACAACGACCGCACCAATGTATTGCAAGATTTATCATTGCATATTCCCCCTGGTGCAAATATTGGTATTGTTGGTGCAACAGGTTCTGGTAAAAGTACCTTAGTTAAACTACTGCTACGCTTTTACGAAATCCAAGGCGGACAAATCCTGGTTGATAATATCGATATTCGGGAGTTACAACTGGGGGAACTGCGGCGCTGTATCGGTTGGGTGAGTCAGGATGTATTTTTATTTCACGGTACGGTGGCTGAGAATATTGCTTATGGTAGTTTTGATGCTACTGAGTCAGAAATTATCCATGCTGCGAAATTAGCTGAGGCTCATGAATTTATTCTGCAACTACCCCAAGGATACGATACTGTTGTCGGCGAACGAGGTCAAAAGCTTTCTGGTGGACAAAGACAACGTATAGCTATAGCCCGTGCTATTCTCAAAGATCCAGCAATTTTAATTTTGGATGAAGCTACCTCTGCGGTGGATAATGAAACGGAAGCGGCTATTCAGAAATCTTTAGCTATTATTACCCAAAATCGGACTACCATAGCGATCGCACATCGTCTTTCCACAATTCGCCACAGTCACTGTATATATGTCATGGCTCATGGTCAAATTGTCGAGCAGGGTAAGCATGAGGACTTAATAGAACTGAATGGGATTTATACCAGTTTGTGGAACGTACAGTCTGGATACGTGCCTACTCATACCTTGGAGGATAATCTGCTGTTCGGAGATTGAGAAACGGGAAACCCAACCTATTGGGTTTTGTACCATTACTCCGCAACCCTAACGCGAACAACCAAACCTACGAATGCCAGGATTTTTCGATTTAGCAAAGGTTTGGATGTGGAGACAGAATTGGCGTTATGGTCGCGGATATTTGTCAATAGCACAGAACAAGAGCAAAATCATTGGACACCAACCTGTCTTGTAGTTTCTCATCGCCCTGCTGTGTTACGTCGTGCTGACCAGATTATTGTGATGAAAGCAGGTAAAGTGCAAGCTCAAGGGAAGTTTGATGAAATTTTTAGCCATGAACAAGCCACTTAACTTCAACAAGTTTTGCCACAACACTCAAGGTTTGCTCGAACATTTAGCCTGTCTGGGGGATTTTCTCGGACAATTGGGCGCAATCTCACATTCCATCCCTATGAAAATGCGAAAAAATTGCCTGACTTGTGATTATACAAGTATGGCCGCCGTTTTCATTGCGCATAAATTCCCAATCGGGATGACTGGATTCGAACCAGCGGCCCCTTCGTCCCGAACGAAGTGCGCTACCAAGCTGCGCTACATCCCGCCACAGTAAATACCAAACGATTCTATCATATCCTGATCAAAAATGATAAATATCTTAACTCAGGGCTT
The DNA here is from genome assembly GCF_963923915.1 of Nodularia chucula CCY0103. NCBI lineage: Bacteria > Bacillati > Cyanobacteriota > Cyanophyceae > Nostocales > Nodulariaceae > Nodularia > Nodularia chucula. The sequence continues at coordinate 208,045 of NZ_CAWUOL010000002.1, forward strand.
TGCTTGCTAGGATGAGACTTGTATAACTTCAAATAATAAGGGCAGATTGTGACTGTTAAACCAGACTGGTTGCGAGTAAAAGCGCCTCAGTGGGAGCGCGTGGGTAACGTTAAAGAAATTTTGCGGGATTTAGCGCTCAATACCGTTTGTGAGGAAGCCTCCTGTCCGAATATTGGTGAGTGCTTTCAAGCTGGTACGGCGACATTTTTAATTATGGGGCCGGCTTGTACTCGTGCTTGTCCTTATTGTGATATTGACTTTGAGAAAAAACCCCAACCTCTAGACCCGACAGAACCAGCAAGACTGGGGGAAGCTGTGCGCCGGATGGGACTTAATCATGTGGTGATTACTTCTGTCAACCGAGATGATTTACCTGATGGTGGTGCGGCTCAATTTGTGCGGTGTATTGAAGCGGTGCGTAGTGTTTCGCCTCAAACGACAATTGAGGTGTTAATTCCGGATTTGTGCGGTAATTGGCAGGCTTTGGAAGTCATTTTACAAGCTGCGCCAGAGGTGATGAACCACAATACAGAAACAATTGAGCGTTTATATCGCCGGGTGCGTCCCCAAGGAAACTATGAGCGGACTTTGGAATTACTCCAGAGGTCGCGCCAAATCGCCCCAAGGATATATACTAAGTCGGGGATTATGGTGGGACTTGGTGAAACAGATGCGGAAATTCGCCAAGTGATGGAAGACCTCCGCTCTGTAGATTGTGACATATTAACTATTGGGCAGTATCTCCAACCCACTGCCAAACACTTGCAGGTTAATGATTTTATCACCCCTGAACAATTTGCAGTCTGGCAGAAATTCGGTGAAGAAATCGGATTTTTACAAGTTGTTTCATCACCATTGACAAGAAGCTCATACCATGCAGAGCAAGTCAGGGAATTAATGCAACGTTACCCCCGTTAATTGATATTTAGATAGTTGGGATTAATTATCGCGGTGCAAAAAACTACTATAACAATTCTGGGTGCAGGTGCTTGGGGTACAACTTTAGCAGACTTAGCCAGTAGCAACGGCCATGAGGTGCGTGTGTGGTCACGTGGAGGATCAGCAACTCTGGAAGCAGTGATCCCAGATGCGGAAATTATCTTATCGGCGATCGCCATGAAAGGAGTAAGTGATATAGTTTCTCAAGTCAAATCTTTACCCCTGTCCCCACAGACAATCTTTGTCACAGCTACCAAAGGCTTAGATCCCCAAACCACCTGTACACCTTCGCAAATTTGGCAAACAGCATTCCCCAATCATCCAGTGGTGGTATTATCTGGGCCAAATTTATCTCAAGAAATCCAACAATCATTACCAGCGGCCACGGTAGTGGCTAGCGAGAATACAACTGCGGCGGAACTTGTACAGCAGGTATTTTCTTCTCCTAGTTTTCGGGTATATACCAACCCTGACCCCATCGGTGTGGAACTAGGGGGAACATTAAAAAATATTATGGCGATCGCAGCTGGTGTGTGTGATGGCTTACATCTGGGAACCAACGCCAAAGCCGCTTTAGTCACCCGTGGACTCACAGAAATGGTTCGCATTGGCCAGAGTTGGGATGCAAAGACGGAAACATTTTATGGTTTATCTGGTCTAGGAGATTTGTTAGCAACTTGCAACAGTCCTCTCAGTCGCAACTACCAAGTAGGTTATCAAATGGCTAGTGGTAAAATATTAACAGACATTCTAGCAAACACAGCAGGAACAGCTGAAGGTGTTAACACTTGCCAAGTGTTAGTGCAGCGCGCCCACCAGTATCGTATCCCCATCCCCATTACCGAGCAAGTGTATCGCTTACTTCAAGGTGAAATCACACCGCGACAAGCGTTAGAAGAACTGATGTTACGAGATATCAAACCAGAATATAACTATTGAATTTTAGTCTCAACAGTTTAATGATCCTTTCTGCGTGTATACTAGCTAGTTGATGACAACTAAACACGTCTATTTATTCCTTAATAATCCTGAGAAAAAAAAATCAAAAATTGTCTGGATATTACTTTCTTGCCCATGTAGATATAACCATGCTGATGATCAATATAACTTTTACTGACAGATGTTTATACCAGTTATAAAAATAACCATAAATATCTACTAATGTAGAAATGCTCACTAGGTACTTTATGATCATCTAAAGCCTAGATCCAGATTTGAATAGCTATTGGTTCAATTCAGACGCTCTAACGACACAGTTCGCCATGAGCGTGAGAAAATTTCAGTTTGTTTTTTTTGTAAAAAATTGGACTGAAAACCTCAACCGTGTTAGTTCATCTTGAATCACGGGAACAATAGCAACAGTTAATTAGCTGACCGTAATCTATTGTTACCTGGAGCCATTGAGACGAGCCTTATGCCAGCAACATCTTTTTACGCAGATGCCGCTTCTAATACCAAAGATTCCCGCCCGGCTTTGGATGAAGAACTCATTATTGATGATGCTGATTTATCAGCAGAAGATATGCAAGAGTTAGAAGTAGCTGCTGCTGACCCTGCTAACTTTGCTGGGAATACTAACCGTCGTAGTACAGACTTAGTACGTCTATACCTTCAGGAAATTGGGCGAGTTCGGCTGTTAGGGCGGGATGAAGAAGTTTCCGAAGCCCAAAAAGTTCAACGCTACCTGCGGATGCGAACTGTCTTAGCCAACGCCGCCAAGCAAGGGGATGAAGTCGTTACACCCTACCTCAAATTAGTTGAAGTGCAAGAGCGACTGTCATCGGAATTAGGACATCGCCCGTCTTTAGAACGGTGGGCTAGCACTGCGGGGATAAATCTTGCTGATCTCAAACCTACTTTAGCCAATGGTAAGCGGCGCTGGGCAGAAATTGCTAAATTAACAGTGGAAGAATTGGAGCAAGTACAAACCCAAGGACTCCACGCCAAAGAACACATGATCAAGGCTAATTTGCGCTTGGTAGTGTCAGTGGCTAAAAAATATCAAAATCGTGGTTTAGAGTTATTAGATTTAGTTCAAGAAGGTACTTTAGGTTTAGAAAGAGCCGTAGAAAAATTTGATCCAACCAAGGGATACCGCTTTAGTACCTACGCTTATTGGTGGATTCGTCAGGGAATTACCAGGGCGATCGCCACATCTAGTCGTACAATTCGCTTACCTGTTCATATTACAGAAAAGCTCAACAAAATTAAAAAAGCTCAACGGAAAATTGCTCAAGAAAAAGGCCGGACTCCCACCTTAGAAGACTTAGCAATTGAGTTAGATATGACACCCGCCGCAGTGCGGGAAGTGTTACTCAGAGTTCCCCGTTCTGTTTCCTTAGAAACCAAAGTCGGCAAAGATAAAGACACCGAGCTAGGGGAATTACTAGAAACTGATAGCATTACCCCAGAAGAAATGTTAATGCGAGAATCTTTACACAAAGACTTGCATAGTTTGTTGTCAGATTTAACCAGCCGAGAAAGGGATGTCATTCTCATGCGCTTTGGTTTATCCGATGGTCATCCCTATTCCTTAGCCGAAATTGGTCGCGCCCTGGATTTATCTAGAGAAAGAGTCCGTCAAATCGAATCCAAAGCCTTGCAAAAACTCCGTCAACCCAAACGACGCAACCTCATCCGCGATTACTTGGAATCTCTCAGTTAGTCATGAATGGCTAAAAATTGCAGCAGAAACAGACAATTTGATTTACACAAGGGCGAAAACAAATAGCGCTCTTGTGTATAAGCTGCTGTCACGATAGAAGTTTAAATCAGAGTTTTTTCACAATTTCAGGGGCGTTATTTCTACAAATATTATTTATATTATTTGTAACCCCTTAACGGGTGACAAGGTGGCTCAAGATGAGATGTGGCAATAATTTGAGAAAAT